>CAVDQJ010000128.1:0-4499 GCA_963611005.1 bacterium
GTAGGAGAATATCCAATTGCTTGAGCATTTTGATATGCATTTTCATTTCTTAACATAAAGTTTATAAATTCATTTGCTAAATTATAATTTTGAGTTGTAGTTGGTATTACCATACTATCAAAAAAAGCAGATGTTGTTTTAGGTACATATATATTAAAATCGATATCACTACTACTTTCTTCTAATGTTAAATATAAAGCATCAAAGAAATCTCCAGATTGAGTGTAACAAAAATCAATTGAAGAATTTACTACATTTCTTTTTAATGAATCATTACCAAATTCATCAAATTTATTATTTTTTAAAGCTTTAATACAATCATTTTTTATTTCATTAGATAAATCTTTATCTTTACTTCCATCATAACTTGTAATATTAGGATCTAATCCTTTTGACATTAAAAAAGATGCTACAATCCATCTAGCTGTGTCATACATTCCTATTTTAACGTTACTAGAAAATTCATTTCTATTCCATAAAGCAGTAAAACCTTTATCTTTTAAAACTTCTTCTACTTCTTTATTTTTAAAAGAATAAATCAAAGAATAACTTCCCCAAAAATAAGGCATATAATATGAAGAAAATTCAATATTATCATTATTTACCATATATTTTTTCATAATAGAATATAATCCATCTGAAAATATAGTTTTATAATTAGATAATATTTCATAATTAGTATTGTTAACATCTAATTCTTTTAAATATCCTTCATTATATAATTGATGAACTGTATAATCTCCAGGAATTGCTACATCATAACTTGTTGTTTTAGATGTTATTTTTTGATACATCGCTTCAGAAGAAGTAACATCTTCTTCAATTACTTGACAATTATATTCTTTTTCAAATTTAATAACTAAATTTTTATCTATATATTCTCCCCAATTTAATAAATATAGTATTGTTGAAGGAGTGGATAAATAAATACCTGCAAATACAGTAAAAGATAATAAAACACTTAAAAAAATTATTACTACTTTTTTCATTTTACTTTTACTCCTTTTTTCTTTCTATTACTATAAGTTGAAAAAGCAAATACAATGAATAAAGTTACAAATGTTAATAATGCATTAAAAGCATAACTTCCTGCAGAGAAATTCTTTTTAGTATATGAAGAATAAACATAATTAGAAAAATTAGAAAAACCATTTCCTTGAGTGTAAAAAGAAATAACAAAATCATCAATTGATAATGTAAATGCTATTAATGCTCCAGTTAATATTGCAGTTGATAATGAAGGTATTACTACTTTAAATAATGATTTAAATGGTGGACATCCTAAATCTCTTGCAGCTTCATAAAGAGCTTCATCAGTTTGTTCTAGTTTTGGTAAAATCATCATAATAACATATGGAATTGTAAAAAATACATGAGCTACAAGCATTGTAGTAAAACCAAATATTTTAGGAAATATAGGTTTTAATAAAGAAAATATAATCATGATAGAAATACCTGTAACGATTTCTGAATTTAACATAGGTATTTCATTTAAAAAGTCCATTACTTTCCTACTCTTTTTAGTTAATGCATTGATTCCAATTGAAGAAAATAAACCGATTATAGTAGATAAAAATGTAGCCCATAAACTAACAAGTAATGAATCTACTATTGAATTAGCTAGTTGTTTATTTGTAAATATTTCTTTAAAGTTATCAAAAGTAAATCCTCCCCAAGCTAATGGAGTAATTGAATTTGCTCCAGCATTAAAAGATTGATATACAATAATTACAATTGGTATATACATTAAAGAAAATACAAAAAGTATAAATATAACTTTAAATATCGAAAAAAGAATATGTTTCCAAGGGTTTTTCTCTAACATGATTTATCCCCTTTCTTCTTTTTATGATTACTTAATTTAAATACTACTAAAATAGCTATAATAATAATGCTTAATATAATGCTTAATAAAGAACCAAAATTATAGTTATTTTTCTCAAATACAGATTGTATTAAATTTCCAATTAAACGTATTTTTCCTTGTCCAATTGTTTGAGATATAGCAAATCCTGTTGCAGCAGGAAGAAATACCATAATAATACCAGAACTCACTCCACTTAAAGATAAAGGTAATGTAACTTTAAAAAATGTTTTAACTGAATTTACACCTAAATCCCTACTAGCTTCAATATATGATCTATCTAATTTTTCTAAAACAGTATAAATAGGAAATATCATAAATGGTAAATAAGTTGTAACACTTACAAATATAACAGCTTCATAAGAACCGATTAAATTTAAAGCTTGAAATGCATCTGTAGAAAATAATCTTAACCATGAAACAATTCTTAACATTGAATTAGACCACATAGGTAATATCAATAATAAAAGAATTAACATTTTATTTTTTATTTTAGAAAAAGATATAAAATACGCTACAGGATAACCTAATAAAATACATATTATAACTGTAATTAAAGCTACAAATATCGAGTTTCCTATGGCTTTTAATATTGAAATATCATTAAGTCTAGCATAGCTTTCAATACTAGCATATGCATTAGAAAAATCAATTCCATTAGTAGAAAGAAATGTTAAAATGAGCATTATAATCAATGGAAAAACAACTAAAAATACTAACCATATAAAGTATGGTATAGCTAAAAATTTAAATTTTTTCATTTTCTTTTAATTCCTCTAATTTAAGTTTAGCTTCACTTCTTGCTCTTTGAATTTCAATTGGTTGAGCTTCATCTTCTACTTTCATTAAATGGATTTCATACCAATCAACTTTAAGTCCAATAATATCCCCTACTTTAACGTTTTGATAATCTTGAACCATAACAGTTTGTCCATTTACATCAACCCAAATATTAAATGTAACTCCAGTAAATGCGCTTTTAATAACTTTTCCTTGAAGAATAGCTTTATCTACATCTTCTAATACAATATCAAAATCTTCAGGTCTAATAACTGCATCTACTATTTCTCCTGGTATAAATGTAGTAACATATGTTTTAAAGTGTTCACCTAAAAATAATACGTTTTGATATCCTAAATATTTACCTTCAAAAACATTAGGATTTTCATAATTAGCTAATATTTTAGCTTTGTTTTCGCTCTTTGATTCAACGTATATATTTTCAGGTTCAATATAAATACCTACTAAATCATCTATATTTGCTTTTGTTTCAGTTTCAATTTCAATAATTTTACCTTCGATATCTACAGTTAATAAATATTTATTATCTTCATATTTACATGTTTTAACTACTCCACTAATTTTAGAATCTTCAACACTACAAATATCGATATCTTCTCTTTCTACAACTACATAAATATCATCTCCAACATGAAAATCTAAAGAAGATACTTTAAATGTTTTATTAAATATTTGAAGTCTTTTAACTTCAGAATATACTCCTCTAAAAATATTAACTTCTCCAATAAAAGTAGCAACAAATCTATTAACAGGTGAGTTATATATATCTTCAGGTCTTCCTAATTGTTGTATTTTACCTTGATTCATAACAACGATTCTATCTGACATTACCATTGCTTCTTCTTGATCATGAGTAACAAAAATGAATGTAATTCCTAACTTTCTTTGGAGTTCTCTTAATTCAAGTCTCATGCTTTTTCTTAATTTTAAATCTAAAGCTGATAATGGTTCATCTAAAAGTAAAATTCTAGGTTTATTTACTATAGCTCTAGCTATTGCTATACGTTGCATTTGACCACCTGAAAGAGAAGATACACTTCTATCTTCATATCCTTCAAGATTTACTAATTTTAAAGATTTAATTACTTCTTCACGAATGACTTGTTCTTTAAATTTTCTATCTTTTAATTTTGATATCATTTCAAAATATAAATCAGATTTAGATACATCATTTAATAACTCTTTTTTAAATTTTTTATATTTATAATTATCGTCATAATGCAATAAATCTAAAGATATATTGTTTTCATTTAATAAATTAATTATATCTTCTTTTACATCTTTATATTTATGATAATGTTTTTCTTTTTCTAATTGCTTTAATGTATTTTCAATTTTATATGTAATAGATTTTGAAATAAATAGATTAATAACATAGTTTTTAACATCTTTAGGTTTTTCAATAAATTTTAATTTATTCATTAAATCATTTATTTCTTCTTCACTAAAGTTATTCTTTTCCATCATATTCATAGTTCCAATATCATAAACTGTTGAATAGATGTTATTTCGTAATCCAAAAGCGATGTTATCATAAACATTTAAATGAGGAAATAATGCATATTTTTGAAATACTGTATTAATAGGTCTTTTATGTGATGGTAATGAAGCGATATCTACCCCATCAAGAAGTAATTTACCTTCTTGCATAGTTTCAAATCCACCAATGATACGTAATATAGTTGTTTTACCACATCCAGAAGGTCCTAAAAATGTAACAAATTCATTTTCGTTAATTGAAAGATTAAAATCTTCGAGGATAACATTATCACCATATGATTTTTTAACACCTTTAAGTTCAAGAATCTTACATACCATAATACAAGTCTCCTAG
>CAVDQJ010000129.1:0-2715 GCA_963611005.1 bacterium
AGTCAATTAAACTTAAAATAGATGGTAGTAATTTAAAAAATAAACAATTATTAGAAATTAAAGATTTAGTTATAGGTTATGATAAACCATTAACTCCTCCATTTTGTTTTTCTTGTTATGGTCAAGATAAAATAGCTGTTTGTGGTGATAATGGAATAGGTAAAACAACATTAATTAAAACATTAATGAAAGAGCTTAAACCAATTAGTGGAAACATAAAAGAAATTAGAAAAATCAATTATGGTTATATCAAACAAAATGATTATATTTTTAATGAAAATGAATCTGCTTTAAGTTATCTTAAAAATAAATATCCAGCTAAATTGGATAAGGAATTACGTACTATTTTAGGTAGATTTCAATTTAAAGGAGAAGATGTATATAAAAATACTTCTTCGATGTCAAATGGTGAAAAGATGAGATTAATATTATGTTCTTTTTCTTTGTCTGGATATGAATTATTACTTCTTGATGAACCTACAAACCATCTTGATATGATAACAAAAGAATGTTTAATAAACGCATTAAAAAATTATGATGGTGCAATTATATTTATTTCTCATGATCGTTATTTTATTAATGAATTAGCTACAAATGTTTTGTATTTATCTAGAAAAAATATTTTATTTATCGAAGGTGATTATAATAGACTTTATCATGTATTAGAAAGAATGAATGAAGAGATTAAATTAGCATCAATAAAAGATATTGAAGCTCCAGTTATTGTTAAAAAAGAAAAGCTTTCTAATAATAAAATCATGGAACTTGAAAAAGAAATGAATGATATTGAAGTAAGAATTAAAGATATAGATACTTCTTTAGAAGAAGATGATTTTGTTAATTATAAAATAATAGAAGAGCTTCAAGAAGAAAAAGATGAACTAGAATATAGATATTTAGAGATAGTTGATATTTTAGAAAAGGATAAAAAGTTATAAAATATAAATTATGAGAGTTGTATCACAAAATGTTTTAAGTGCTTCAGTATCAATCGATAACCAAATCTATTCAAAAATAGATAGAGGTTATCTTCTTTTGGTATCGTTTACTGAAGGAGATAATAAAGAAGTAGTAGAAAAAGTAATGCAAAAGATTATTAATTTAAGAATTTTTCAAGATGAAAATGGTAAAACTAATCTTAATTTAAAATCTGTTGGTGGAGAAATATTATCTGTTTCTCAATTTACTTTATATGCGGATTATGTACATGGAAATAGACCTTCATTTATGAAGTGTTTAGCTCCTAATTTAGCTAGTGAATTATATGATTATTTTAATGAATTATTAGTTAAAGAAGGATATGTTGTAAAAACTGGTGTATTTGGTGCAGATATGAAAGTTAGTTTAGTAAATGATGGACCATTTACTATGATTATTGATTCTAAGGAGATGAATTTATGAAAGTAATGCTTGGATTAAGTGGTGGTGTTGATAGTGCAGTTGCTGCATATTTATTAAAAAAACAAGGTTATGAAGTTGTTTGCTGCTTTATGCGTAACTGGGATAGTATGCTTAATAATGATGTATTAGGTAATCCTACAGTAAACAATGATATTTGTCCTCAAGAACAAGATTATTTAGACGCTAAAAAGGTTGCTGATGATTTAAATCTTCCTTTTTTACGTATCGATTTTATTAAAGAATATTGGGATAATGTTTTTACATATTTTTTAGATGAATATAAAAAAGGAAGAACACCAAATCCTGATATTTTTTGTAATAAATATATTAAATTTGGCCCTTTTTTAGATTTTGCTAAGAAAAATGGTTGTGACATGATTGCGATGGGACACTACGCAAAAAGAGTGGATAAAGATGGTAAAGTCTATTTATTTAAAGCACATGATTTAAATAAAGACCAAACATATTTTTTAAGTCAAATAAGTCATGATCAATTAGCTAGTTGTTTATTTCCTCTAGGTGATATCGATAAAGAAGAAGTTAGAAAAATAGCACATGAATTAAATTTAAGTAGTGTTAAGGATAAAAAAGATTCTACTGGTGTTTGTTTTATTGGAGAAAGAAATTTTAAACAATTTTTAGAGAATTATATTCCTAGCCAAAAAGGTTTAATAAAAGAAGAGGGAACTAATAGAGTTTTAGGAGAACATGATGGTGTAATGTATTACACTTTAGGTCAAAGAAAAGGACTTGGTATTGGTGGAATTAAAGGAATGAGCAATCAAGGTGGTTGGTTTGTTTCAAGAAAAGATGTTAAAAACAATATTTTATATGTAGCAAGCAATGATGAAGATGAATATTTAATGGGTGATTGTTGTTTAGTTAATAATTTAAATTTCTTTAACGAAAGAATTGAAGATGGTACACATGTTTTTGTAAAATTTAGATATAGACAAAAAGATAATGGATGTACTGTTGTTAATGTAGATGAAAATACAATTAAACTTGTTTTTGATGAACCTTATAAATCAGTAACTCCAGGTCAAGCTGCAGTAATTTATGATGAAGCAGGTTGTATGCTCATGGGTGGATTAATCGATAAAGTTTATTATAAAGGAAAGGTTAAAAACTTTTAATGGCTACTATTATTTTTGGTAAACAAAATGTAATGGTAAAAAGGAGATTAAAGAAAATTGTCTCTGAAATTTTTCAAAACAACGAAGAAAACGTAGTGATTTTTGATGGTTTTGAAAATTCGTTAGATGAGATTGTTTTAGATTGTAATCAACTTTCTTTAATGGATGATAAAAAAGT
>CAVDQJ010000130.1:0-2997 GCA_963611005.1 bacterium
CTGCTAAATTATTAGGCATTTCTTTAAGAAGCTATAAAAGTTATGAAAATGACGATGATAAAGAAAGCACAAGTAAATATGATAATTATTGTATTATTTTAGATGCACTTAATAGAATCGATGAAGAACATGGTATTTTAAAATTTGATGAAATAAAGAAAAAAGTTAGTGTTATTATGAAAAAATATAACATTAAAAGATGTTATTTATTTGGATCTTATGCAAAAGGATATGCTAATGAGAAAAGTGATATTGATTTAGCTATTAATAGTTCAATTAGTGGTTTAGATTTTTATGGATTAGTAGAAGAATTAAGAGAAATTTTACATAAAAAGATAGATTTAATAAGAATAGATGATTTAAATAACAATAACGAATTAGCTTTAGAAATATTAAAGGATGGGATAATTATTTGTGGATAATTTAAAAGATTCAAAATATTTTTTAAACAAAGTTTATAATGATTTATGTTTTATAGAAATAATACTAAAGATTTAACTCTTGAAGAGTTTAGTTCTAATGAATTGTTATATAGTGCAATAAATTTTAAATTTATAGAAATTAGTGAAAATGTAAAAAAGATACCAGAAGATTTTATAAAAAAGAATACTAGCATCCCATGGTATAAATTAAATGGATTAAGAAATAAATTAGTTCATGATTATGGAAATGTAAAACTAGAGATTACTTTTGATACAATAAAAAAAGATATCCCTATAGTAATAGTAGAGATATCTAAAATTATTAATAATTAATCTTTATATATTTCTTTAGCTAAATTGAATGCTGCCCAAGCTTTAGGCCATCCTGCATAAAAAGCGACATGAGTTATAGCTTCAGCCATTTCTTCTTTAGTAATTCCGTTATTTTTAGCATTGGTAATATGATATTTAAGTGAATTATCTGTTATACCTTGAGAGATAAGTGAAACAACTGTAATTAATGATCTATCTCTTAAGGATAATTTATCTTCTCTAGCCCAAACTTCTCCAAATAATACATCATCATTTAATTTAGCAAATTCTGGTGCGAATTCTCCTAATGCATCTCTACCTGCTGTTTGTTTTTTAGCCATAATTTTATTCTCCTAATTTTAAATAATGTTCATCATCAACTGGTTCAAGCCATTCATTAGATGTATTTTCTCCTGGAACTTCAATAGCAATATGAGAAAAATAAGAATCTTTTTTAGCTCCATGCCAATGTTTAACATTTGGTTTAATAACTATAACCGCTCCTTTAGTTAATGAAACTGGTTTATTTCCTTCTTCTTGATACCAACCTTCTCCAGCAGTACAAATTAATATTTGACCACCACCTTTAGTAGAATGATGAATATGCCAATTATTTCTACAACCTGGCTCAAATGTAACATTAGCTAAAAATAAATTATCTTCAGGTTTAGTTAAAGGGTTTAAATAAGAATTCCCTATGAAATACTTACTATAATTGATATTTGGCTTGCCTAAACCAAATACATTTTCTTTTTCAAATTCTTCTTTATTCATGATTTAATCCTTCTTATTAATTACTTTATATTTAATCCAAATAGTTCCACATTCAAATGTTTTAACACTTAATAATTTAAGTTGAGTAACAGGAAAATCAAGTGGTAAACCATCAAATAATGCAACTTGATTTTTTCTTCCATCAATTCCAGCGCCTAAACATATAGAAATTTCATCAATAGCGTTAATCTTTAAAAATCCACCATTGATATTTCCTCCACCTAATACCATTAATGTTTTAATATTAAATTGATTATATAAAATATCTAATGCTTTATTTAAATCAATATGATCTTTACCTGTAACGATATAAGATACATTCAAAGAATCTAAATATGATAAATATTCGTTACTTACTTGTTCACTTAAAATAATTAATAAACCACCTAAATTATCGTAGTTATCCCATAATAAACTTCCTTTAGTATCTACATAAATTTCAATGTTTTTATTAACTATTTTATTAGAAAACAATTCTTTATTTATACTTTGATGATTAGTTTCTTTATATTCTCCAGAAGCACATTCCATCAAAGCAGTAATCCTTCCATTTAATGTAGCATCATATTTATAAGAATTTAAAGTATCATAATATTCATTATCTCCAGGGAGAGATTCAGTCATCTTACAATCAATTCTTCCATCAAGCGACATCATCATATGACAAATTACATAAGGTCTATCCATTTAAAAAATCTCCTTTATTATAATTATATAATAAAACTTAAAGTAAATTTTAAGTTAAGATATAAGATTTTTATTAATTTTAAATGAATTCAACGATAAGTTGAACAATTCTACTTTTCGGTTATTTACTTGTTTTTTAAAAAAATAGAAACTTATAGCATATGGAAGAAAATTTAAGTTTCGGTAAAAAGATTAGGAAGTTAAGATTAGAATCTAATTTAACTCAAAGACAATTAGCTGAGAAGTTAAATGTATCTTTTCAAACTATTTCTAAATGGGAGAAGGATATTAACGAACCAGATATTGCTAACATAGTTAAATTGGTTCATATTTTGAAATGTTCTTATGAGTATTTATTTGAAAATAATTGAAATCCATATGTATAGATTTTTTATAATGGTAAGTTAGAAAGGTAAAGTAATTATGAATTTAGAATATAGAACAAGTCGTTTTAATATTCCTGAAAGTGAATTATTTGGATTTAAATTTGATCATACTAATAGAAAAAGAGGTAGTAGAGGTCATCATTATGAAGAATATGTTTATTCTAGAGATAAAGATATGCCTAAATATAATGAGATTGTTGCTTTAGAAAGAGAATTTTATAATTTAAAAAGATATAAAAAGCACTATAATCCAATAAGTCCTGCTATTTGTATAATTTTATTTTTGTTATTTATAATTCCTTTAATTATTTATTTAGTAATAAAATTTAATCAAAAAACAAATATTGAAAATTATAATGAAGAAGTAGATAGAAAATTAAGTGAAATAAAGCATAAATATTATCATTTAACTCATT
>CAVDQJ010000131.1:0-2064 GCA_963611005.1 bacterium
CCATATGATTTCCTACTTCTTTTTTTATTCAGTCAAGTTTTCCTTGATTTTTTGCATTATAAACTCAACAAATATTGAATTTTAATAAAATTTTAAAAATTCTTAATATCTTATTATAAGAGGTTTTTAATTATGCTTAGATTGAAAGAATTGAGATTAAAAGAAAACATGACTCAAGAAGAATTAGGTAAAATAATCAATGTATCTGGTCAAACAATTTTAAATTGGGAAAATGGCATACATGATCCTAGCATCGAAAATTTAAAAGCACTTGCTAATCACTTTAATGTTAGCATTGATTATCTTGTTGGTTATAAAAATAACAAAGCATTAACTAATGAAATTATTAATAAATTAAAAGATTATGAAAAAGATCAATTATTAAAATTAATTGAATTTTCCATAGATGAAATATTAGAAAATAATAAAAATAACTAGGAAATCCTAGTTATTTTTAATAATTAATTAGCTTTAACTTTATTAATTAATTCAGTTTTATAATTCAAAGCATCTTGTTTTGCTTTTTCTATTTCTGTTTTATACTTCTTTTCAAATTCTTCAAAACATTTATTTTTAATTTCATTTGCTTTCTTTTCAAGTTCACTAGCTTTAGCATTTAAAGTTGCTTCTACTGTATCTTGTCCAGGAAGTTGTTTCATAAATGTATTAATAGAATCAATTATTGTATTAATATTAGTTTTAGCTGCATCAATTGATGCTTGAGCAGTTTCTTTATAACTATCCATTAAAGAAATTGTATTTTCAAGCATTGTTTGTTTTAATGCAAGTTGAGCATCTAAAGCAGCTTTATCTTCATCACTTCCTTCTGATTTAGCTATTTCATTTCTTAAAGCAATAACATTTTCTTTAGCTTCTAAGAAAGATTTATAACTAACTTGGAAATCACTATCTTCTTTTACAAAATATGTATAGTTTACATTTTCAAGTTCATTAACTGCATTCTTTAAACTACTGATAAGATCATTCATACCTGATAATAAGACACTATATACTTCACTAATTGAAGAAATAATTTCTTTTGTTTCTTCTGTATCAGCAAATTTAATTTCATATTCTTTAGTTTGTTTATATAAATTTTCAAGCTCTAAAGTATAGAAATCTTTATATTCATTATAAGAATCTGAAACTTTCTTTAATAATTCTTCATATGACATATTAGCACAATCTTCTTTAGTTAATGTTGGATCTAATTCTACTACTAAAGCGATTAATGCTTCTTTAGTTAATGAAGTTGCATAACTCATTTGTTCATCAATATTATACTTATCACATGTTGATGTTACAGTCTTATCAATAGCTTTTTTAATAGTTTCTTTAATAGCTTCATCGTTTACATCAACAGTAAATTCGATTTTATTTTGATCAGCAGTTACTTGACCACTTACTAAATATCCACATTCATTTTCTATTTGAATAACTTTAGCAACGGCTTCATCAACACTTAAACCGATAAGATTTTCTCCACTTAAAACAATCTTACCTTCATTGTTATCTCCAGTAACACTTAATACATAATTGTTTTGGTCTAAAACCATACTAATCTTTGGATTTACAGACATTGTTACCATACTTGTAGCTTGTCCAGTTTTATTTTGATTTAAACCTAATCCTAATCCAAGACCAAGACCAACAACGATGGCACATGAGCAACCTAAAGATAAACCCCAAACTAATTTTTTGTTTTTCATAGCAAATACCCCTTTATTTTCTTCATTAAAAGAAAGTTTGCTAGATATTTTTGAGTAAGAATTATCTATATCTATAGATTCATTAATAGTATTTTTAAACTTCTTTTTATAGTTCATATTAATTTCCTTTTATATAGTATGTTTTAACTTTTTGTATAGCTTTATAATATTTAGCTTGAATAGTTCCAATAGTTTGATTCATCTCTTCACTGATTTCTTTAAAAGAATAATCAAAATTTAATCGTAATATTAATATTCTATTTTCATCTTCTTCTAATAAACCATTAAAGTCGAGTAATAAATCATTGCTAGCTGTATCTGCAATTAATTCCCCATCAATTGGAGTATCTTCTAT
>CAVDQJ010000132.1:0-821 GCA_963611005.1 bacterium
ACCTGATGTTGTTTTATATGAAGAAGGTTTATCTATGGATATTTTAAATAAATCTATAAGTGCTTTACAAAAAGCTGATTTATTAATTGTAGTAGGAACTTCTTTAAATGTTTATCCTGCTGCTGGATTAATCAATTATTTTAAAGGTGATAATATCGTTTTAATAAATACAATAGATCAAAAATTAAATAGAGATATTAAATTATTTATCAAAGGTAAATGTGGAGAAATATTTTCAAAATTGTAATTAAAATTATATTTATATTAAGATTTGCGCTCTACTCTTGAATTTTTTAAATAAATACTTAGTATTTATATGTGAATACATTAAGAGGTTATATATTATGAAATATGATGTTGTAATTGTTGGAGCTGGTCCAGCTGGTTATTTTAGTGCGTACGAATTTGCAATTAAAAATCCAAACTTAAAAGTCTGTTTAATTGATAGAGGATTAGATATCTTAAAAAGAAGATGTCCAGTAATGCAACATAAAATTGAAAAATGTCCTCAAAATAAAGATGGAATTAGAGAATGTTATCCTGCTTGTTCTATCACTAATGGTTTTGGTGGAGCTGGAGCTTATAGTGATGGAAAATTTAATATAACTAATGAATTTGGTGGTTGGTTACAAGAGTACATTGGTGATGATAAATTATTAGAATTAATTAATTATGTAGATGAAATAAACTTAAAATTTGGTGCTACTAATGTTATTACAAATCCAGATACACCTAAAGTTAAAGAAATTGAAAGAAAAGCGATTTCTGTAGGTGTTAAATTATTAAGAAGTAAAGTTAGACATTTAGGCACAGAAGAAAAT
>CAVDQJ010000132.1:831-3039 GCA_963611005.1 bacterium
TTTATAATTTCTTAAAAGAAAAAATTACTATGATATTTCAAAAAGAAGTTAAAGATATTATAGTTGAAGATAAAAAAGTTAAAGGTGTAATTTTAAATGATGACACTTCTTTTGAAGCTGATTACGTATTTTTAGCTGTAGGAAGAGAAGGTTCTAAATGGTTAGGAGAAATCTTAGAAAGAAGAAATATAAAGATGACTCAAAATCAAGTAGATATCGGTGTTAGAGTTGAAACTTCTAACTTAATTATGGATGAAATTAATAAGAATTTATATGAAGGTAAATTTATATATAGAACTAGCGTAGGAACTACTGTTAGAACTTTCTGTTCAAATCCTAGTGGTCATGTTGTTGTAGAAAATTATGAAGGTGTTATAAATGTTAATGGACACTCATATAACGATTCTAAACTTGGTAGTAATAATACTAATTTTGCTTTACTTGTTTCGCATCATTTTGAAGAACCATTTAATAAACCTAATGAATACGCATTAAAAGTTTCTTCTTTAGCTAACCAATTAGCTTGTGGAAGTGTTATTGTTCAAAGATATGGTGATATATTAGCAGGAAGAAGATCAACAAAGAAAAGAATTTCTGAATCATTTATTAAACCAACTTTAAAAGAAGCTGTTCCTGGTGATTTAGCATTATGTTTACCATATAAAACTATGAAATCTATCATCGAAATGATGGAAGTATTAGATAATATCACTCCTGGTATTGCAACAGAACATACTCTTTTATATGGAGTTGAAGCTAAATATTTTAGTGCTCATCCTGATATCAATGAAGAATTAGAATTAAAAGAAATTTCTAATTTATTTGTTGGAGGAGATGGCGCAGGTATTACAAGAGGATTAGCTCAAGCTGGAGCTTGTGGAGTCTATGTTGCTGATACAATTTTAAAAAGAGAGGCTAAATAATATGGTTTTTGTAGTTGAAGGTTTACAATGGGGCGATGAAGGAAAAGGAAAATTAACTGATTATCTCGCACAACATATGGACATTGTTGTTCGTCATCAAGGTGGAAATAATGCAGGTCATTCTTTAGTTGTTAATGGAGTTAGATATGCTTTAAAAACATTACCTAGCGGTATAATTTCTCCAAAAATAATTAATGTTATCGCTAATGGATGTGTTGTTAATTTAGTTTCAATGTTAGAAGAAATCAACACTTTAAAAAAACAAGGAATTACTCAATTTAACTTATATATTTCTAATAGAGCTCATATTATTATGCCATATCATCTCGATTTAGATGGAGCATATGAAGAGATGTTATCTAACAACAAAATTGGTACTACTAAAAAAGGTATTGGACCATGTTATATGGATAAAGCTTCAAGATTAGGTATAAGAGTTGGAGATATTTTAGAAGAAGATTATTTAAAAGAAAGATTAAAAAATGTTTTACCAATTAAAAATGCAGAACTTAAAATGTTAGGCAAAAAAGAGTATACAGTTGAAGAATTATTTACCACTTATAGTAAGATTGGTAAAGAATTAAAAGATCATATTATTGATACTTCATTATTTTTAACTAATGCTATTAATGATAATAAAAATATTTTATTTGAAGGTGCTCAAGGTGCAATGCTTTGTATTGATAATGGTACTTATCCTTTTGTCACTTCTTCTTCTCCTTTAGCAAATAGTGTATCAATTAACGCATCAATTCCTGCTAAATCTATTGATAAAGTTATAGGAATTATGAAAGCTTATACTACTAGAGTCGGTTCAGGTCCTTTTGTCACAGAATTAAATAACGAAACAGGAGATAAAATTAGAGAAATTGGACATGAATATGGTACAGTAACTAAACGTCCTAGAAGAATTGGTTATTTAGATTTAGTCGTAGTTAAAAACTCAATTAGAATAAGTGGCGTTGATTATATATCTGTTATGTTATTAGATGTTTTAACTGGTATTAATCCATTAAAAGTTTGTGTTGCATATGAATTAGATGGAAAAGAAATTGATTATATTCCATCTACAATTAGCGAAGTTAATAGATGTAAACCAATCTATATAACATTAGCATCTTGGAATGAAGATATTACTAAAATTAAAAAATATGATGATTTACCAATTAATGCTAAAAATTATATTGAAACAATTGAAAAATATACTAATACAAAAGTTGCATTTATTTCAGTTGGTCCAGGAAGAGATGAAACAATTATTAAAGAGGAAATTTTATAATGATCG
>CAVDQJ010000133.1:0-2198 GCA_963611005.1 bacterium
GTATAAATTCGATTATATGGATATAATATAACCAGGAAAAATTTATGAGAAAAAATTACTATAAAAGAATTGCGGATAACTTATTAGATTTAAAACTTAGAGCTTTTGGAGCTGTTAATATCGTTGGCCCTAAATGGTGTGGAAAAACATCAACAGCTCTTCAAAAAGCAAAAAGTTCTATAATGTTTCAAAAAGAAGTAAATAAAGAGCAATTAATTTATACTGCAAAGATTAATCCCATAGCTTTATTAGATGGCGAACAACCAAAATTGATTGATGAGTGGCAAGATGCTCCTGAAATTTGGGATGCTGTTAGAAGTTATTGCGATGAATGTCATGGTCAAAATCATTTTATACTAACAGGATCCACTTCAAAAAAAGTTGAAACTAGACATACAGGGACAGGGAGAATTACTACTTTAAAAATGTATCCAATGAGTTTATATGAATCAAAAGAATCGAATGGCCAAGTTTCTTTATTGAAATTATTTGACGGAAAAGATGATTTAAATAAGGGGTGTTCAACTAATTTAACTTTAGATGATATTATCTTTGCTGCTTGTAGGGGTGGTTGGCCTGAAAGTGCATTGATGGATGATAAAGAAGCTAGTTTATTAATTCCAAAAGATTATTTTGAACAAATTTATACTAGAGATATGTTTTACATTGATCATGTAAAAAGGAATTCTTCTACAATGAAAGCTGTTATAAGAAGTTATGCTAGAAATGTATCTACATTAGCGAAAACAGTTTCTATAATTGAAGATGTTAATTCCACAAATAGAATTAGTGAGCCTAGTTTAGTTGATTACGTTGATGTCCTTGAAAAGTTGTATATTGTCGAGGATATTTATGGATGGTGTCCTGAAATAAGAAGTAAAACTGCGATGAGAAGCGGAAGAAAAAGAATGTTTACTGATCCGTCTATTGCTGTTGCTGCATTAGGAGGATCACCAAAAAAATATTCAAAAGATTTAAAAACATTTGGTTTTATTTTTGAAAATTTATGTGTTAGAGATTTGAGAATTTATTCTCAAGCTTTGGGTGGAGAAATTTATTATTATAGAGATAATTTAGGATTAGAATGTGATTGCGTTTTGTGTTTAGATGATTCAAGATATGCTTTGATTGAAATAAAGCTTGGTGCTTTTGAAATTGAAAGTGGAGCCAAACATTTGTTGGAAATTGAAAGATTAATCGATGTTCATAACTCTAAATCTTCCAATAAAATAACTAAACCAACTTTAAAAATAGTACTTACAGGTACTAATTATGGATATAAAAGAGAAGATGGAGTATTAGTTATTCCTATTGGATGTTTAAAAGATTAAATAAAATGTTAATTTTTAGAGAGTTAAATTATGAAGAAATTAAAATTTTTATTTGGTGTTAGTTTATTAGCATTATCTTCGTGTTCAACATATGTAGATGGTGAAATACCAGTTGATCCTAATAGAAATAATGATTTTTTGTTCTTGGCCTGATATGGGTTACAAAAATGATTACGAAGTTCTTCAAATTTTTATAAATCAATTTAATTACACGATTTCTTTATTTGATATTGATAGTATTGATATTAGATATTACACTCCACAAAAAGATGCTAGTGACCAAATATATTTATTGGTTATGAATTGTTCTTTAATGTACGATTATTATGGAAATGATGAATATACAGTAAAAAAGATGTCTGTGCCTTTTTATTTAAATGAAAATTGTGCAAGTTATTATGATTTTAATATAATAAGAAATTATTTATGTGAATATAAGAAAATTGCTTTGTATTACAATTATTCTAGAATTAATGATAGAACATTATATTGAGATGATGTTGAATATAATTTTACTAATATGTGCGAAAATACATTTATAAATTATTTATATTATATTCCAATTGAAAATGATAAAGTGGATTATACTTCGTATAGAAAGCTTCGTGAAAAATATAATACTATACCAAGTGTTAGAGAATCTAGTTTTTTATTTCAACAAAGAATTAAAGAAGGAATGAATTTAGACGAATTAAAACAAGCTTTAAAAGAAATAGGTGAAGAATCTAAAACAATAGAAAAAAATATGTTTGTCTTTAATTTTTAAACATTACTAATTGAAAATATATAACACTTAAAATATAATATTTACATTAGGAAATTATTTTTAAAGATATGTCGCCGTGGTCTTATAGTATTATATATAGT
>CAVDQJ010000134.1:0-2206 GCA_963611005.1 bacterium
ACTTTCTTCTTCATCATCAAAATAATTTAAGATATTATAACAATCCTTAAAAATTTTATTTTCGCTATTAGTATTTTCAACTATTTTTCTACCATAACTTTCAATTAATGAAACATAGTTATAACTAGATATTGAATCAAATATTTCTTCAGAAAATTTTGTAGCATTATTTAAAGATACAACAGCACCAATAGATAAAGTAGATCCATCAACAAATGTAAAATCCTTATTATAAGGTTCACCAACAAGAACAGAATCTAATTTATTATTCATTGTTATTCTATCAATTATTTCTTTTTTATCATATATAAGTGTAGATGTTGTTTCATAAGATGCAATATTATATTTCCCACCTTCATAACATAAAGTTCCATCTGTTAAAAGTATACCTGGATTATCGATTAAACAGGTATTTTTCATAATATCATAATATTTATTTAAAGTGTCTTCTTGAGTACTTTCATCAATATTTTTTGTCGCTTTATCAACATTTTTTAATTTAGTAAATGAATCATTAATAGTTTTATTTGAAAGTAATTTAACAGTATCAGCTTCTTTATTCATTAAAGTATAAGCTGTTTCGTTAACTTGATTATTGACATTAATATTAAATAAAATATCAGCTGCACCAACTAAACCAACAATAACAAGAACGCCTAACACTAAACATGTTATGAATATAATACTTCTCTTTTTTATTTCTTCTTTAAGTAATAAACGACTTGAAGGTTTCTTTTTTGTAGTTTTTTTAGGTTTTTTTATAGTTCTTTCACCATATATAAATTCACCGTTAAAAATTTTAGCTGTATTTTTAAATTCTTTAGCTTTATATAACGCTTCATCAGTTTCTTTAAAAATAACATCATAATCATTTCTTTCTTTAATAGCACTAGATACACCAATAGAAACAGTAACAATTTCTCCTCTATTTTTATTTTTAATAAAATAAGTAGCATTTAATGCTTTTTTTACTAATTCTTCAAGTTCATAAGGTTCAACATCTCTTAAAAATACAATAAATTCATCTCCACCATATCTACCGATAAGATGTCCTTTAAATATTTCTTTAATCTCATCTACAACAACTTTTAAACAAACATCGCCTATATCATGACCTTTTGTATCGTTAACTGTTTTAAAGTTATCAAAATCGATCATTAATAAATATGAATTAGTGTTATCTTCTTCTTTTAAACATTTTTGAATAGAATTTTCATATATATCACGTGTATAAACTTTAGTTAATTTATCAAATAAATGAGAGTTTAAATCATTAGATTTGATTCTACTAACATTTATACTTTTAACATTATTCTTTTCATCAACACATGTAAAAACAACATCGATATCAATATCAAATGTTCTATATATTATTCTTTCACCTTTATTAACTTTTAATAATTCTTTTTTAAATAATTTAAAACTATATTCTTCGTAATTTAAATTTAATTTATCATTGCTTAAATGTTTATCAAAAAAGACATCTAATAAAAGAGGATTAATCTTTTCATCATTTAAAGACACTACTTTTAAAGTGTTAATATTAATTTCAAAATTTAAAATTGATATATCTTCTCCCATAATATACCTTAATTTTTAATAAACCTATCAAGGAATAAAACCATTTTATTCAATTTCCTTCTTTATAATTATAATTATAAAAAGGTCGTTTAACAAGAATTAATAATATTTATACATATATTTAAGTTAATTAAATCTTTAAATTTAGATTTTATATCAATATAATTTAAGTATGAGATGGGAACTTATTGTATTAATTGTATTTGATATTTTAATTCTTGCTTTTGGTAGCATTGATTGTTATGGATGTTATAGAGAAAATAGGAAAATACACCTTATTTTTAAATGTATTCCCCTTGCTTTATTAACAATATTATCAATAATTTTATATCCATCTAACTACTTTGTTTGGTTAGGATTTTTATTCTGTTTCTTTGGTGATTTATTTATATTGATCGGTAATAAAAAATCATTTTATATTGGTGCATCATCATTTTTTATCGGTCATTGTTTATTTGCTATTTTTTATATTCTATTAATTAGAGGTAGTGGCTCTACTATTCCTTTATATGTTATCATCGGTGCTCCATCAATTTTATTATTATTTACTATATTATTCGTTATATTTCTTTATAAAAAAGTTAAATTACAATCCATAGCAATGGGATTATATTATGCTATATTA
>CAVDQJ010000135.1:0-2346 GCA_963611005.1 bacterium
CTTGCTAACTTCATATTTAAGCTAGTATTTAATGATTTTAATTGAGCTATTTCTTCATTCATCGCTTTTAATTTAGTTTCGATTTCTTGAGTAGATTTTACATTTATATCTTTTTCGATATCTAATAATAAATTATATTTTTCTTTATATTCTTTATATGCTTCAATACCTGTATAAGCTTCAATTCTTCTTACACCACTAGCAACAGCGCTTTCAGATTTAATGATAAAACAACCGATATCTCCACTATTATTTACATGGCATCCTCCACAGAATTCTTTACTAACTTCACCAAAGCAAACAACTCTAACAGTAGCACCATATTTTTCATTAAATTCAGATATAGCACCTTCTTTTTTAGCTTCTTCAATAGGTAAAACTTTTGTAACTCTAGGAATTGATTCATTAATATATTCATTAACTAATTTTTCTACTTTTGCTAATGTAGATTCATCTATTTTATTTAAATAAGAGAAATCAAAACGTAAATATTTATCATTAACAAAACTTCCTTTTTGTTTGATTCCATCGCCTAAAACATTGATTAATGCTGCTTGAAGAAGGTGTGTAGCACTATGATTTTTCATAATGTTTTGATGTTTAATATGATCTACAACTAAATTTACTTCATCATTTAATTTTAATGAACCATATAATACTTTAATTGTATGGATATGGCATCCATTAGGAGTTTTTCCAACATATTCAACGTTAGCTCTAAAGTTATTGTTATAAATATAACCAGTATCAGCTACTTCTCCACCCATTTCAGCATAGAAATTAGTAGTTTTAAATACAACATTACCAGCTTCATTTATTTCATCAACTTTATTTCCATCAACAAATAACCCGATAACACTAGTTTTTACTTCTTCATCATCATATGTATATGTAGATGTTTCTTTAAAATCTAATAAATCTTTACTTTGTTTACCGAATGATTCGATATTTTTTCTATTAGCTCTCGCTAATTCTTTTTGTTTATTTAAACAAACTTTAAATCCTTCAGTATCAACACTAACACCTTTTTCTATTGCTATTTCAGTAGTTAATTCAATTGGGAAACCATAAGTATCGTAAAGTTTAAAAGCGTCTTCTCCACTTAAATTTTTACTACCTTTAATCATAGAATTAAGCATTGCTTCACCTTTATTTAATGTTTTAATGAATTTTTCTTCTTCATTTTTAATCATTTTTTCTAAATATTCTTCTTTACCTTCTAAGTAAGGATAAAATGATTTCATGTTATTGATTACTACTCTTACTAATTTATACATAAATGGTTCGTATAAATCTAATTTTTGAGCATATTTCATAGCTCTACGTAATAATCTTCTTAAAACATAACCTCTTCCTTCATTTGAGAAAGATTCTCCATCAGCTAAAGCAAAAACACATGTTCTAATATGATCTGCAATAACTCTATAAGGCATTAAATATTGACCTTCATATTTTTTAGAAGTTAATTTTTGTATTTCTAAAATAATTGGATAGAATAAATCGGTTTCAAAATTGGTTTCAGCTCCTTGAAGAACACAACAAAATCTTTCAAGTCCTGCACCAGTATCGATATTTTTTTGAGGTAATTCTTTATATTCACTTCTTTTTAAAACACCAGGTTGACAGTTATATTGAGAGAAAACAATATTCCAAATTTCGATGTATCTATCGTTATCTTCGTCATTTTTAAGCATTTCAATACCTTTATTTAAAGGATCATATTTTTCTCCTCTATCAAAATAAATTTCAGTATCTGGTCCACCAGGTCCTTCTCCTATTTCCCAGAAATTTGTAGCTAAAGGAATAAGATGATCTTCCAACATTCCATTATCAATCCATAATTTTTTAGTAGCTAAATCATCTGGATAATATGTTATATATAACTTTGTATTAGGAATATTAAACCACTTTTCACCTAATAATAATTCGCAAGCCCAAGGAATTACTTCATTTCTGAAATAATCACCAATTGAAAAGTTACCTAACATTTCAAAGAATGTTTGGTGACGTGAAGTATGTCCAACATTTTCAATATCATTTGTTCTAATACATTTTTGTGCGTTTGTAATTCTTCTATGTTCAGGTCTTGTTGAACCATCGAAATATTTTTTAAGCGCAGCAACACCAGCATTAATCCAAAGCAATGTTGGATCGTTTTGAGGTATTAAATTTGCGCTAGGTTCGATATAATGTCCTTTTGATTCAAAGAATTTTAACCATGTTTCTCTAACTTTTTGAGCAGTAAATTTTTCCATAAATTCCTCCATATAAATAAAAAAGTTCCTAAATATCATTAGGAACGAAATTATCGCGGTACCATCCTATTTTCTTTATATAAATAAAGAC
>CAVDQJ010000136.1:0-2620 GCA_963611005.1 bacterium
ATCGACATAATAAAAGAGGCAAATAAAAATGAAAAATAGAGATTTAAACGCACTAGATTTAGAATGGTCAATGTTAAATTTAGGTGAAGCTTTTAATTATGCTTATGAAGTATATAATTTAGATTTAGATACTTTTTTAAATTATTTTATTGAATCTAAAAATGCATATATGTTTGAAACTGGTAATCCTAAATATATATTTGGTATGTCAGGATGTGAACTTGTTTTAAATACTTTTAAAAAACTAAATATAAATTATGAATTTAAAGAACCATTATGTAAAGAAGGTTATTCTAAAGAATATTGGTGTGGATATATATTAGGATATATTCAATTTAAAACTGGTTTTAGTTTTAAATATATTCATTATGAAATAACAATGAAAGAAATATTAAGACTTTATAATCCTCTTCATGAAGCAAGTGAAGATAAATTTTTAGAAATATTTTTAAATAAAATAAAAGCTAATAATAAAACAAGACTACAAGTATTAAGAAAGAAATTAGGATTAACTCAAAAAGAATTATCAATAAAATCTGGAGTTAATTTAAGGATATTACAAGAATATGAAGTAGGTAGAAAAAATATTAATAAAGCCTCTGCATCAACATTATTTGCATTAAGTAAATCTTTAAATTGTAAAATGGAAGATTTATATGAAGAAAAATATAATTATATAAGTTAGTTTTTACTAACATTTTGATTAGTTTAAACTAACTGATTATTGCGACTACATCGATATTTTTTAATGTAAAAAAAGTATTGCATAATGAATTTTATTTTGCTAATATTATGCAAGACGGAGTAGGAGACTAGCAATAGTTACTTGTCAACATACTGGAAGAAATTCCTGGCAAGTATTAAACACCGAGAGTCATAAAAAATAATATAAAAATATATTTAGGAGAATTTTATGGATTGGGTGAGTGTTGTTTCAGTGTCTATCTCAATGAGCGTAGATGCTATGACTGTTAATGCTACAAACGGCATTAGAGAAGTAGGAATTAAAAAATGGAAGTTAATAATAATAGCTTTAGTATTTGGTGTATTTCAATTTATTATGCCTACAATTGGTTATTTTATTTCTTCTACATTTAGTGAATACTTAAAGCAAATTAAAATTGCTATACCTATTATTGCATTCTGTTTACTTTTCTTATTATCTATGAATTCATTAAGAGAATGGATCAAAGATTTTAGAGCTGAAAAGAAAGAAAAAGAAAGACAAAAGAAAATTGAATCAGGAGAAATAGTAGAAACTGAAGAAGATAAAAAAGAAGGTAAAGAATCTAAAAAATTAAGTTTTTGGAATATATTTGTTCAAGGCATAGCTACATCAATTGATGCATTATGTATTGGATTTGCTTATATGGCTTTATCAATTCCTGAAGCGATGTTATTTTTTGGAATTATAGGAGTTACTACATTTGTTTTATCAATGATTACAGGTTTATGTGGTAATGTAATTGCTAAATATTTAGAAAGATGGGCAAGTTTAATTGCTTGTATAGTTTTCTTTGCAGTAGGTTTAAAGATATTACTTGAAGGAATTTTATAAAAACAAAAGTCTCAATCGAGACTTTTTTTGTTAAAAATATTTTTAAAATTATCAATATTTTAAAAAAACGCAATGTAAAAAATGCTTAAAACCCCGAAAAGGTGCAATATAAACACTATAATTAAATAAAAACTATACTAAATAATATTTTATTTTCTTGACTCTTAAATTAAATATTTTATAATCATATACATGAATAAATTAGTAGCAAGAGAAAAGTATTTAAAGATAAGGCAAAACATTGTAGATAGAGAAACAAAAGATAGTCTTATATACGATAAATTAATAGAAAATAAAAAAATAAAGAAAGCTAAAGTAGTAGCACTATATTCATCATTTAAAGGAGAATATGATACAACTAAATTAGCTAAATATTTATTAAGTAAAGGTAAAACTATATGTTATCCTAGAGTAATAGATGCTGAAAATATGGAATTTATTAAAGTAGATTCATTAGATGAAGTTAATACGATTGGTTTTTATAAAGGAATAAAAGAACCTAAAGAAAATAATGATTTAATAATAAATAAAAAAGATATAGATGTTATGATTGTTCCATGTATTTGCTTTGATGACAATAATTATCGAGTAGGATATGGTAAAGGATATTATGATAAATATTTATTTAATGTAGATTCGATATATAAGATAGGTGTATCTTATAAAGAATTAAAAATAGAAGAATTTTTAGAAGTAGATAACTTTGATGTTAAATTAGACACAATAGTTACGGAGTAAGAGTTT
The DNA here is from genome assembly GCA_963611005.1 of bacterium. Taxonomy (GTDB): domain Bacteria; phylum Bacillota_I; class Bacilli_A; order RFN20; family CAG-826; genus Onthovivens. Next base: position 2,303 of record CAVDQJ010000136.1, read on the forward strand.
TATAACTCTTTTTTTATACTAATTTATATTTATTACACTCTTGTATAATTATTCAATTAGAGTATAATACTCTTACATTTAATATATAAGAAGGTAAAACTATGCAAGAATTTGATAAGAAAACAGATTTAAGAGTATATAGATCTAAAAGAGATTTAGTTAAGGCACTTGAAGAATTATTAGAAGAAAAGAATTATGAAGATATCACAGTAAGTGAAATAGTTAATAAAGCAATGGTATGTAAAAATACATTCTATAATAATTTTTTAGATAAAAATGATTTATTAAATTATTTATTAAATATACATGCTCATAATG
>CAVDQJ010000137.1:0-3210 GCA_963611005.1 bacterium
TATTATGTATCTAGTATGTAACAATATTTTTATATTTGTTACACTTATAAAGGAGATTATTATATGAAAGCTAAAGATATCGATATTAAAATTACTAACGCATTATTAGAATTAATGGATGAACAAGATTATGATTCAATAAGTATTACAGATATCACTGCTAAGGCTGGTTTAAGTAGAGTTACATATTATCGTCATTTTAATAGTAAAGAAGATATATTAATTAAATACTTTATTCTTACAAAAGATAAATTCGTTAATCAAGTTAAATTAGTTGATGCAAAAGATAATGAAGCAGTTATTGTTAATCTCTTCTATTACTTTAAAGCTAATATTAAAGCTAATAAATCATTAAGAAAAGCACATTTAGATAATGAATTATTAAAATTCTTATCTAAAGAATTTTTAGATTATTTACCAGTTAAATTAGATAAATATACAGCATATTTTATTGCTGGAGCATTATATAACGTACTTGTAAATTGGTTAGATAACGATTGTAAAGATCCAGTTGATGAAGTTAGTAAACCATTCCTTATGCTTCATAAAGTAATGGATTATGTAATTAACGAAAAGAAAGAAGATAAATAATTTTAAATATTATAAACATTATATTTTAATATCATCATTAAATTGAAAGGGTTCTTTATAAATAAAATATATCAATATTCCACATTAAATGTGGAATATTTTTTATTTTAAACATGTCGTTAGTTTATCATTATCTCTTATATCGAAATAATTACATAATATATTAATACAATCAACAGTATTCATGATTTAATTACAAAAACATTGCCATATATAGTGGAATAGTTAATATATTACCTGAATAATTAACATTACCATCAATCAATTTAATAGCTTTATTTACATTATATTTTTCTTTATTGTTAAGAACTTCCTTTAAAGATTTTGCATTACCATTAGTCGATTTAACTTCAATTAAAGCTAAGTCATTTTCGTGTCTTGTAACAAAATCAATTTTTAGTCCTTTTGTTTCGTTATAATAATAAAGAGCCTTATCGTTTTTAACATAAGAATCTGCAATAATGTTTTCAAAAATAGCACCTCTATAAATCTTTAAATCACCATTTAAAATATTTGTAACTGTGCCTTGTTCAAGCATCGAAATAAATAATCCTGTATCACCAAAATAAATTTTAAAATCAAAATTATCTTTATATCCTTCCAAAGGTAATTCGAGTTTATTTAATTTATAGCAACACTTAATAAGTCCAAACTCTTCAAGCCATGTAATTGCATCAGTATATTCTCTTCCTCTAGCATTTTTCTTAATTACGCTATATTGAAATTTCTTATTTTCTTTAGCTAATTGGTTAGGAATAGAGTTAAATACATCCATTATTTTAGTTAATTCAATTTTATTTACATATTCATTCTCGCAATCATCTAAATGTTTTCCAAAATCATCTTTATATTGTTCTAAAATGCTTTTTTGAACTCTTCTTACTTTATTCATATCATTTGTAGTTAAAAAAGTATTAACCGCATCTGGCATTCCACCAACGCAAAGATATTCTTTATAATAATTCATAAAAGTTTTATTAACAGCATCACTAACTTTTTCTTTTCTAAAAAAGCAATCTTTGATATAAGATAATAAGTCTTCATTCAATCCTTTTGCTAATAAATATTCTTCAAAATCCATTGGATACATATCAATAATATATTCAAAACCAGTAGGAATTCCTTTTGATTTTTTCTTATTATAACCTCTTAATCCTAATAAAGACCCTGTTGCAATAATATCAAATCTTCCATCAAGCATAAATGGTTTAATACTGCTTCTAGCATTAGCACATTCTTGTAATTCATCAAAAATAATTACAGTTTCATTTGCTACAAAATTTGAATCAGGGAAAAAGGCAGAAAGATCTCTTATCAAATTATTAACAACTAAATCGCCATTAAATATTTCTTTGATTGTTTCATTATCCATAAAATTAATATAAATCACATTTTTATAATGTTTTTTACAATAATCTTTAACAACAATGGTTTTGCCTACTTATCTTAATCCTTTAATAACTAATGCTCTTTTTTTATTTTTAAGGATTCTTTCCACTCATCTATTAAATTAACAATTTTTTTTATACATAATAATTACCTATTCATATTACCATATAAAATAAGATTTTTTGCAATCAAAATCACGTTTTTCGGGGGAGTTTTTTAAAAACCCTATGAAATCCCCTATATTTTTTCTATTTCATTAATTTTAATTTGTTTTTGTTTTTTAAGTGTTTTACTCCAGTTAATAAAACCATAAATATCATTAACTAAAAAAGCACATGAAGTTATAACTGTAGCTAAATAATTAAAGTTTTGTTGCATTGCCATAACCCATAAAGTAATAAGAACTATATCATTTAAAGCATACCCAATAGCATAGAATCTACTTCTTCTCATTGTTAAATATGCTGCTATAAAACTAGTAAATACAGATAAAGTAGATATGATTAAATTATTAGTATTTAATGCTTTTAAAATAAAATAGAATGCTACCATTACTACAAGTCCTAAACCTAAACATAATAAATACTCTTTATAACTTAATTCATTTATTTCTACTTCATTTTTATTATCTTTAGAAGGATGTCTTATCCAAGATATTAATGCAGCTATAGCTATAGGTGTAGTCATACCTAAATAAGTAATCATCTCTCCATAATATCCAATAAAATAAGATACTATTCCATAAAATACTGAAAATATAATTGTAGTTACTTGTCCTATTGGAGTACCTTTAGATACTAACATTAAAGATGTTACTCCTATTAAAGAACAAGCTAATTGAACATAATCAGTATTTTTAAAAAAGAAGAAACAAAAAAGAATAGTAGCTATAGAAACTAAATATAAGCACCATTCAAAAATAGTAAAATAATGTAATATTTTTTTCATAAAAAAATGCCTTTCTACCTAAATAGCCCTCTACTAGAGATGGGCACTTAAGCAATAGGCAAGTGTTCCCCACAATTTATGGCTGATAATATTTTACAAGATTAACTTAATAAAACAACATCTATTTAAAAAGAAACAAAACAAAATAAAGATAATAATAAAGATATAACTATATAAATTAAAGTGGTCATTATATGAGATTTATAATTATATCCAAATCTTTTATATCCTTTGCACCCTTTTGTTTCAGGAAAATAATGAATATAAAAAGAAGAATTACAC
>CAVDQJ010000138.1:0-15063 GCA_963611005.1 bacterium
ATAATATGGCTACCAAAATGCCAAATTTTAATAAATTTTGACAAAATTTTAAAAAGTTGTTGACTTATTATATTTATATAATATATAATTTCTTTGTTTTACGGTTGCGTTGATGTGCGAGGTTGCTGATACACCCACAGGCGTTGTCATGATGCGTATTCAGGGAATTCGTGCTGAGCAATTTGTAAGTGGAAATTATATGAAAGGAGAAATTCATGGCAAAAGTAAAGAAAGTTAGAATTCGTTTACAATCTTATGACCACAAAGTTTTAGACATGGCTGTTGGTAAAATTGTAAATGCAATTACTAAAACAGGTGCAGGTGTAGTCGGACCTATTCCTCTTCCAACGGAAAAACAAGTCTACACAATCTTAAGAGCTGTTCACAAATACAAGGATTCACGTGAACAATTCGAAATTAGAACACACAAGAGAATCCTCGATATCACAAATCCTAACAAAGAAACTATGGAAGCTTTAAAGAAATTAGACTTACCTAGCGGTGTTGATATCGATATGAAGTTATAGGAGGTAGGACGCAATGAAACAAATCATCGGTCGTAAAATTGGAATGACTCAAGTTTATGCTGAAGATGGAACAATGTATGCTGTTACAGTTGTTGAAGTCTTACCAAACGTAGTCACTCAAAAGAAAACACTTGAAAAAGATGGATATGAATCAATTCAAGTTGGTTACGAAGACAAGAAAGAAAAGAACCTTAACAAATGCGAAAAAGGAATCTTTGCAAAAGCTAATGTTTCTGGCAAAGCTAACTTATTCGAATTAAAAGGTGATGAAATGACAAAATATGAAGTCGGTCAAGAAGTCACATGTGATTTATTTGCTACTGGCGAACAAGTCGATGTCATCGGAACAAGCAAAGGTAGAGGTTATGCTGGTACTATTAAGAGATGGGGCCACACAATCGGACCTAAAGGACATGGATCAGGTTACCATAGACAACAAGGTTCATTTGCTAACAATGGTAGATGTAACAACCGTGTTATCCCAGGTAAGAAAATGTCAGGACATATGGGAAATCAATCAGCAACAGTCTTAAATCAAGTTGTTGTCGCAGTTAATAAAGATATGAACTATATCCTTGTTAGCGGTGGAATCCCAGGACCTAAAAAAGGCTTAGTTAAAATTAGAAGTGCTATCAAACCTGTTAAATACCCAATGACAGTTGCTAAATTAATTGATAGAACTCCTGTTGAAGAAGTCAAAGCTGAAGAAGCTAAATAGTAGGAAGGAGAACATATGGCAAATATTAATTTAAAAGTATATTCCCAAACTGGTGCTGAAGTTTCTACTATTAAATTAGATAAGGAAGTCTTTGGTGTCGAAGTTAATGAACAAGTTATGTTCGATGCTGTTATGACATATCTTGCTAATAGAAGACAAGCTACTGCTAAAACAAAGAAAAGACATGAAGTAAGCGGTGGTGGTAAAAAACCATTCAGACAAAAAGGAACTGGTAGAGCAAGAGCAGGAAGTACAAGATCACCTATTTGGGTTGGTGGTGGAACTGTCTTTGGACCAGATGGAAATCAAAATTACACAATCAAACAAAACAAGAAAGAACATAAATTAGCACTTAAGAGTGCATTAACAACAAAAGTTAAAGATTTAGTTGTTCTTGACAAGTTAGAAGTTGCTGGAAAGACAAAAGATATCGTCTCAGTCTTAAAAGCATTCAACATGAACGAATCAAAAGTTATGTTAGTAAGTGAAGATGAAAATGTTCTTCAAGGTGCTGCTAATTTAGGAAACGTCATCGTTGTTAGTAAAAACAACATCTCAGTTTATGACTTATTAAATAATGATAAGGTTGTAATTCTTGAAAGTGATGTTAAAGAATTAGAAGGAGGTCTTAAATAATGGCTAGAACTAAAAAAGCTACTCCAGAAGTAGAAGTTAAAGAAGAAGTTAAAGTTGAAGCTAGTAAAGCTACAATCCATGATTTCGAAATTATTAAAGAACCTTTAATTACTGAAAAGAGCATGGCTGCTTCTCAAAACGAAAACAAATACACATTTGTCGTTGATAAGAAAGCTAGCAAAACAGAAATTAGAAGAGCAATCGAAAGAATTTATGGTGTTCATGTTACAGGCATTAGCACTGTTAATAAAATTGCTAAACAAACAACAAGAGGTAGTAGATTTAAAGGAACACTTAGCGGATTTAAAAAAGCTATTGTTACAGTACGTCTTGGAGAAACAATTAATTTATTCGCTGAATAAATAAGAACTTATATATAGGAGAAAGAAAATGTCAGTAAAAACTTATAAACCATATACTCCTTCAAGAAGAAAAATGGCTACATTAAGCTATGAAGAAGTAACTAAAAAGACTCCTGAAAAAAGTTTAGTTGTCACACTTAAAAAATCTGGCGGAAGAAATAATCAAGGTGTTATCACTTGCCGTCATATCGGAGGAGGCAATAAAACAAAGTACAGAATCATCGATTTCAAAAGAAATAAAGATGGAGTCCCAGGAAAAGTATTCGCAATTGAATACGATCCAAATAGAAATGCAAATATTGCCTTAATCCACTATGTTGATGGTGAAAAACGTTATATCATCAAACCACAAGGATTAAACGTTGGCGATACAATCGTTAGCGGTGATGCTTGTGATATCGTAGTTGGAAATGCAATGTTACTTAAAAACATTCCAGAAGGTACATTTATCCACAACGTTGAGTTAACTCCAAAAAGAGGTGGACAATTATGTAGATCAGCTGGTTGTAGTGCTCAAATCCTTGGTCATGAAGGCAAATACGTTATCGTTAGACTTCAATCAGGTGAAACAAGAAAAATTCTTGAAACATGTAAAGCTACAATCGGTATCGTAGGAAATGAAGATTATAACCTTGTTAACTTAGGTAAAGCTGGTAAAACAAGATATAAAGGTGTTAGACCAACAGTTAGAGGTAGTGCTATGAACCCTCCAGATCACCCACACGGTGGTGGTGAAGGTAAGTGTCCTGTTGGTAGAGATGCTCCACGTACTCCTTGGGGTAAGAGAGCTCTTGGTGTTAAGACACGTAAGAATAAGAAAGCTTCTTCTAAATTAATTATTAGAAGAATCAATGATAAATAGATTTAGGAAAGGAGAAAGATAAATATGTCACGTAGTTTAAAAAAGGGACCATTTGTCGATGAAAGCTTAATGAAGAAAGTTGAAGCATTAAATGCTAGCAACAAAAAAGCAGTAATCAAAACATGGTCAAGAAGAAGTACTATATTTCCTGAATTTGTTGAACATACATTTGCTGTCTATAATGGTCATACATTTATAACAGTTTATGTTACTGAAGATATGGTTGGTCACAAGCTTGGTGAATTTGCTCCAACAAGAACTTTCAAAGGTCACTTTGGAAACAATGCTGAAGACAAAGCAGCAGCTATGGCAGCCGCTAAAAAGAAATAGGAGGAAGAGTTGATGGCTACAGATACAAAAAAGAAAGCTACTAAGAAAGAAACAGCTGAAGTTAAAGAACCAAAAGCTAAGAAAGTAGCAAAGAAAGCTGAAACAGCTCCAAAAGCTGAAAAAGCAGAAGCTAAAAAACCAGCAACTAAGAAAACTGCAAAAGTTGAAAAGGTTAAAGCTGAAGTCGTTGAAGCTAAAAAACCATTAGTTACTGAAGCTCACGCTAGTGCATTAACATTAAAAGTTACTCCTAGAAAATGCCGTTTAGTCTGTGATTTAGTAAGAAATAAGAATTGTAATGAAGCATTAGAAATCTTATTTAATACACATAAAGAAGCTGCTCCAATGGTTGCTAAAGCTATTAAATCAGCTATGGCAAACGCTGTAAACAACTTCAATATGAATGAAGACAAATTATATGTCGCTTCAATTATGGCAAGCGATTCTGTAAAAATGAGAAGATTCCTTCCTCGTGCTAAAGGTAGCGCAAGCGGAATGGTAAAGAGATTCAGCAATCTTTACGTCTCAGTTAAAGAAAGAAACTAATGGAGGGAAAGTAAATTATGGGTCAAAAAGTTAATCCAGTAGGAATGAGAATTGGTCTTAATAAAGACTGGAACTCTAGATGGTTTGCTGATAAGAAAAATTATTCAACATATTTAAATAACGATATCGCTATTCGTAAATTTGTTGAAGCAAAATTACCTAAAGATGCTCTTCTTTCTCACGTTGAAATCGAAAGAAAGAATTCAAGCAATGGTGGTAACTTTGTAAGAGTTATGTTATTTGTTGCTCGTCCAGGTGCTGTAATTGGACAAGAAGGTGCAACAATTAACCAATTAAAGAAAGATTTACAAAAAGTTGTTGGTAAAGCAAATGAATTAAAATTAGATGTTATTGAAGTTAAACAACCTCAATTAGATGCTAAGATTGAATCATTAAAAATCTGCCAACAATTAGAAGCTCGTGCTTCCTTCAGAATTGTTCAAAAGAAAGCTCTTGCTGAAATTAGAAAAGCTGGTGCTAAGGGTTGTAAGACAAAAGTAAGTGGTAGACTTGCTGGTGCTGATATCGCTCGTAGCGAAGGCTATAAAGAAGGTACAATGGCTATCAATACTTTAAGAAGTGATATTGATTACGCATCAAGTGAAGCTATGACAACTTATGGTAAACTTGGTGTTAAAGTATGGATCTGCCGTGGTGAAAAAGTTGCTGATGAAAAAACATCAGCTCCTGCTACTAAGAAAGGAGAATAACTATGTTACAACCAAAGAGAGTTAAATATAGAAGACCTCATATTATTAGATATGAAGGACTTAGCAAAGGTGGTAACGAAGTAAGTTTTGGTGAATATGGTCTTCAAGCTACTAGTGGAAACTGGGTTAGTGATAGACAAATCGAAGCTTGCCGTGTCGTCTTAAGTAGATATACCAAAAAAGGTGGAAAAGTTTGGATTAGAATTTTCCCACAAATGGCAAAAACTAAAAAACCTGCTGAAGTCCGTATGGGTTCTGGTAAAGGTAATCCTGAATACTGGGTCGCAGTTGTTAAAAAGAATAGAGTTATGTTTGAAATCGGCGGAATTAGTGAAGCTGATGCAATGGAAGCTCTTAAACAAGCTAGTTATAAATTAAACGTTTCAACTAGAATCGTAAAAAGAGTTAATAAGGAGGGTAAATAAATATGAAGATTGCTGATATCAAAGCAAAGAGTAATGAAGAATTAAATGCTCAAATTTATTCACTCAAAGAACAACTCTACAACTTAAGAAGAAAGAAAGCTGTTGGCCAACTTGAAAACTTAAGTGAAATTAAAAGAGTAAGAAAAGACATCGCAAGATGCTACACAGTTCTTAAAGAAAGAGAACTCGGTGTTAAATAATAAGGAGAAAGATTATGGACCACAAGAAAAGAATTCAAGGTGTTGTCGTTTCAAATAACAATGATAAAACTATCAAAGTTCAAACTCTTCCTTATAAAAAACATCCTCTTTATAAGAAGAGAGTTGAAAAAAGACATACATATTATGCACATGATGAAAAGAATGTTGCTAATGTTGGAGATACAGTTACAATCGTAGAATGTAGACCATTATCAGCAACAAAGAGATTCATCCTTGAAAGTGTTGATAAGAAAGCTTTAGTCAAGATCAAAGTTCTTGAAGAAGAAGCAGTTAAAGAAGCTCTTCATGAAGAAGAAGCTCCAGTTGAAGAATCAAAGGAGGCTAAATAGTTATGATACAAACAGAAACAAATTTAGTAGTCGCTGATAACTCTGGTGCACGTTCAGTAAGAGTTTTCAAAATTTATGGCGGAAGTCATAGAAAATCTTGTTCAGTTGGTGATATCGTTCTTTGCGCAGTCAAAGACGCTATTCCAAACGGAAAAGTTAAAAAGAGTCAAGTTGTTAAAGCTGTTATTGTTAGAACTAGCTATCCAATTCAAAGAAAAGACGGTTCTTCAATTAGATTTGATGACAACGCTTGTGTAATTATTAATGAAGATAAGTCTCCAGTTGGAAGCCGTGTATTCGGACCTGTAGCTAGAGAATTACGTGAAAAGGGCGAGACATTTATGAAAATTATCTCACTTGCCCCAGAAGTCTTATAAGGAGGAAATGAAAGATGAAACTTAAAAAAGGTGATAAAGTAATCGTTATTTCTGGAAAAGATAAGGGCAAAGTTGGAACAATTCAAAAAGCTCTTCCAAGCGAAAATAAAGTTATTGTTGACGGTGTTAATGTTCATAAAAAGAGCCAAAAACCTACACAAGCTAACCCAAAAGGTGGAGTTATTGAAATATATGCTCCTCTCGATGCAAGTAAAGTTGCATATTACGATGAAAAAAGTAAAAAAGGCGTTAAGTTAGGTTATAAACTTGATAAAGACGGAAACAAAGTCAGAGTCAACAAAAAGACTAACAAAGAAATTAAATAAAGGAGAAAGGTATGGCAGAAACAAAGAAAACTACAGCTAAGAAAGCTGCAACTTCTAGTAAAGGTGGCGAACACAAAAAAGCTACAAACAGCAACAGATTACTTGAAAAATACAATAGCTCCATTAAAGAAACATTAATGAAGAAATTTGAATACAAATCTGTAATGCAAGTACCACATCTTGATAAAATCGTCGTTAACGTCGGTGTTGGTGATGCTATCGAAGATAAAAAGAGAATCGATGAAGTCGTAGAAGAAATTAGCATGATCACTGGTCAAAAACCAATCGTTACAAAAGCTAAAAAATCAATCGCATCTTTCAAATTAAGAGAAGGTGAACCAATTGGTGTTAAAGTTACTCTTAGAGGAATCAGAATGTATGAATTCTTCGATAAACTTGTAAGTATTTCACTTCCAAGAGTTAGAGACTTTAGAGGCGTTAGCAAAAATAGTTTTGATGGAAGAGGAAATTATACTTTAGGTGTTAAAGAACAATTAATTTTCCCTGAAATCGATTATGATAAAGTAAATAAAGTTAGAGGAATGGATATCGTTATTGTTACAACAGCTAACAGTGATGAAGAAGCTTATGCTCTTTTAAAAGAGTTAGGCATGCCATTCAGTAGATAATAGGAGGATAAGGTATGGCAAAAACAAGTTTAAAGGTCAAACAATCAAGACCTCAAAAATTTAAAGTCAGAGAATATACACGTTGTAAAAGATGTGGACGTCCTCATAGCGTCTATTCAAAATTCGGATTATGTAGAATTTGTCTTAGAGAATTAGCTTATAAAGGCGAAATTCCAGGACTTAAAAAATCTTCATGGTAATATAAGGAGGGAATACTATGCATCAAGATCCAATTGCAGATATGCTTACACGTATTAGAAATGCTAATGCGTTAAATCACGAAAAAGTCAGTATGCCTTCTAGTAAAATGAAGGTTGGAATTGCTACAATTCTTCTTAGCGAAGGATTCATTAACAATTTTAAAGAAACAAAAGATAAAGATGGAAAGAAAACTCTTGAAATCGAATTAAAATATGGTTCAAATGGTGAAAAAGTCATCACTGGACTTAAAAGAATCTCTAAGCCAGGTCTTAGAGTTACAGCTGATAGCAAACATATCCCTTCAGTTTTAAGAGGATTAGGAATTGCTATTATCTCAACAAGTAAAGGATTACTTACAGACAAAGCTTGTAGACAAGCTAATGTCGGTGGTGAAGTAATCTGCTACGTTTGGTAATTAGGAGGGTTTAGAATATGTCACGTATTGGAAATAAACTTATCCCACTTGTCGACGGAGTCACAGTTACAGTCTCTGAAGGATCAGTCAATATCAAAGGTCCTAAAGGAGAAGATACAATCAAATTTGATCCAACTCTTATCGGTGTTGAAGTTAAAGATGGAAACGTTCATGTTACAAGAAAAAATGAACTTAAACATACAAAACAACTCCATGGTACAACAAGAGCTTTAATCAATAATGCTATTATCGGATGCCACGAAGGTTTCAAGAAAACTCTTGATATCATCGGTATCGGTTATAGAGCTGAAATGAGAGGCAAAGATGTTGTTCTCTATGTTGGACACGTTGAACCTACAGTAGTTAGCCCACTCCCAGGAGTCACAATTACTGTTATTGATAGTAAAAACAAAGAAGTTACATCAACTGTTGAAGTTAGCGGAAGCGACAAATTCAAAGTCGGTCAAACTGCAGCTTTAATACATGATGCAAAAAGACCAGAACCTTATTTAGGAAAAGGTATTCGTTATAGAGGTGAATACATTCTTCGTAAAGAAGGTAAACGTGCTGGTGCAGGCAAATAGAAAGGAGATTAGGTTAGTATGATTAAAATGGTTAGTAAAAATAGCGTAAGAGTTAGAAAACATGCTAGAGTCAGAGCTAAAATTAGTGGTACAGCTGAATGTCCTCGTTTATGTGTCTTTAGAAGTAACAAAAACATCGAAGTTCAAGTTATCGACGATGTAAAGAAAGTTACTTTAGCTGCATCAAGCAGTGAACAACTTAAATTAGCAAACGGAAACAATGTTGAAGGTGCTAAATTAGTTGGTGCTGATATCGCTAAAAAATGTTTAGCTAAAGGTATCGAAAAAGTAGTTTTCGATAGAGGCGGCTACATTTATCACGGACGTGTTGAAGCTTTAGCTAACGCTGCTCGTGAAGGCGGACTTAAATTCTAATAGGAGAATAGTATGGAAGAAAATAAAGTAAATACAGTTTCTACTGAAACAGCTCAACCAGAAGTTAAAAAAGAAGGAGAACAAGCTCCTGCAACAAAAAAACCTTTTAAGAAAGGTGGAAAGAAAAATTTCCAAAGACCTTCTAAAAAGGATGCTCCTAAAGAATTTGAAGAAAGAGTCGTTGCTTTAAATAGAGTCACTAAGGTCGTTAAAGGTGGTAAAAGAATGAAATTTGCTGCTTTAGTCGTCGTTGGTGATGGAAAAGGCAGATATGGATTTGCTACTGGAAAGAGTGGCGAAGTCCCAGATGCAATTAAAAAGGCTGTTGATAAAGCTAAAAAGAATGTCACAGTCATTAAGATGGCAAAAGGTGGAACAATTACTCATGATGTTATCGGAGTATTTGGAGCTACTAGAGTCTTCTTAAAACCAGCTCCTGAAGGTACCGGAATTATCGCTGGTGGTCCAGTCAGAGCTATTCTTGAACTTGGCGGTGTTAAAAACGTTTATAGTAAAGTTTATGGATCAAGAACTCCAATCAACATTATTAGAGCAACAGACGCTGCATTAAAGTCATTAAAGAATTATAAAGATGTCGCTACTTTAAGAAAGGGAGGTACAACAGATGTTAAATAATCTCAAACCTACTGAAGGAAGTAGAAAAGAAAATAAAAGAAGATGTAGAGGTTTAGGAAGCGGAATCGGTAAAAACGGTGGAAGCGGAAACAAAGGTCAAAATTCAAGAGGAACTGGTAAAGTAAGACTTGGATTTGAAGGTGGCCAATTACCTTTATATCGTAGATTACCAAAAAGAGGCTTCAACAATGTTAATACTGTTAAATATGCAGTTGTTAACCTTGATGTCTTAGATACATTCGATAATGGTGCTGAAGTAAACTTAACAGTTTTAGTATCAGCTGGCTACATCGATAAAGAATTAGGTGGTTTAAAAGTTTTAGGTAATGGTACATTAACTAAAAAACTTAAAGTCACAGCAAAAAAATTCTCTGCTAGTGCTAAAGAAGCTATTGAAAAAGCTGGCGGAGAAGCTATCGTTGAATAGTTATTTATTCTATTGTTTAAAATAAATAAATAGTATAAAATTATCTATTGTATATGAAGAAACTCGTATCTATTTTCAAAAACAAAGAAGTCGTTACTCGTATATTCTTTACGATTGCTATTTTATTTGTTTTTAGAATTGGTTGTAACATTACTTGTCCAGGAATCGATGCAAGTAAACTTACGAGCGAACTTTCTAACGGTAACAATAATATTTTATCACTTATGAACCTATTAGGAGGTGGAGCGCTTCAAAACTTCTCCATCTTCGCATTAGGTGTATCACCATATATCACTGCGCAAATTATTATTCAATTATTAGGTATGGATGTTCTTCCTGCCTTATCTGAATTAAATAAGCAAGGTCAATATGGTAGAAAAAAGACCGAGATGGCTACTAGATATTTAACACTTATGTTAGCAGCTGTCCAAGCTTATGGTATTATTCAAACCGCAAAAACAACTGATTGGATCAGTTTTACTCTTGATGATACATTCTTAACTTATGCTTATGTAGTTTCTATCCTTGTCGGTGGAAGTATGTTAGTTATGTGGCTTGGTGATCAAATCACATCAAAAGGATTAGGAAATGGTATATCTGTTATTATTTTTGCAGGTATTATCTCTTCTCTTCCTAGCCAAATTTCTACAGCATTCACTAAATGGGTTATTTCTGGAACTGCAACACAAAATTCAGTTGAAGCAACTAAAGGTGTATTTACCTTTATAGCTTATATACTTGCTTATGCATTAATTATTGCATTTGTTGTATTTATTGAATTAAGTAAACGTAAGATTCCTGTCCAACACGCAACTCGTAGTGGCGGAAGTGAAAAGTTATCAAAAGCAAGTTTCTTGCCTATTAAGATTAATAGTGCTGGTGTTATTCCTGTTATCTTTGCATCATCAATCTTAATGGCTCCTAGCGTTATCGCATCATTTATTTCAAGTGATGCTGCTAATGCAGAATGGCTTAATATATTTACGTATAACAAATTATATAATACAGGTGGAGTTATGATGCCTTGGGGCTTAATAATCTATCTCGTACTTATATTTGTGTTTACATTCTTCTACGCAAATCTTCAAATCAATCCTACAGCTCTCGCTGATAATTTCCAAAAAAATGGAAGTTATATTCCTGGGGTTAGACCTGGAGTTGAAACTGAGAAGTATGTAAGAAAAGTTTTAAACAGAATTACTCTTATCGGTGCTCTTGCACTTGTTGCAATTAGCGCTTTACCAGTTGTATTAACATTAAGTGGTGTATTTGGAAGCGATTCCAACTTAGCACTTGGTGGAACTGGATTAATCATCGTCGTTGGTGTTGCTTTAGAGCTTAATAACCAAATGAGTGGTTTAATCGCAGGTAAGAGTTATGATGAAGTTATTGGAGGTATGTAGACTATGTTATCGATTATTTTAATGGGTCCTCCTGGAGCAGGAAAAGGAACCAATGCAAAAAGAATCGCAAGTGAGTATAAGATTCCTCACATATCAACAGGAGATATGTTTAGAGAAGCAATTAAAAATAAAACTCCTTTAGGAGAACTTGCTTCTAGTTATATCAATAAGGGACTTTTAGTTCCTGATGAAGTTACAATTGGTCTTGTAAAAGAAAGACTTTCACAAGACGATTGTAAAAATGGTTATTTACTTGATGGATTTCCTAGAAATGTCGCTCAAGCTGAAGCTTTAAGCGCATTAGGAAAAGAAATCAATAGACCAGTTAATTATGTTATAAATCTTGTTGTCGATGAATCTATCTTAATCGATAGAATCTCAGGCAGAAGAGTTTGTAAGACTTGTGGTGCTCCTTATCACATTAAAAACATGAAACCTAAAGTTGAAGGTAAATGTGATTTATGTGGAGGAGATTTATATCAAAGAAAAGATGACAATGAAGAAACTTTAAAGAGTAGACTTCATGAATATCATCTTCAAACTGAACCACTCATTGAATACTACAGTTCATTAAATGTACTTCACGATGTCGTTGGAAGTAAACCATTAGATGAATTATTCAATGACATTAGAGAAATTTTAAAGGGTGAATAATTAAAATGCATATCA
Source organism: bacterium (assembly GCA_963611005.1). Classification (GTDB taxonomy): domain Bacteria; phylum Bacillota_I; class Bacilli_A; order RFN20; family CAG-826; genus Onthovivens. The sequence continues at coordinate 11,709 of CAVDQJ010000138.1, forward strand.
TTTTAAAATCACCCCGCGAAATTGCTTTGATGAAGGAAGCGGGGAAAGTAATCATTGGACTTTTTAAAGTTTTAAAAGCCCATACAAAACCCGGTATTTCCACATTTGAACTCGATAAAATTGCAAAAAGCTACATCACGATGAATGGTGGTATCCCTTCTTGCAAAGGTTATGGAGGTTTCCCTGGAAATATTTGTATCTCAGTTAACGATGTTTTAGTACATGGAATTCCTAGTAGAGCGATTGTTCTTAAGGAAGGCGATATTGTATCGTATGATGTCGTCGTTGAAAAACATGGTTATATGGCAGATGCATGTAGAACGTATCCGGTTGGAAAAGTTTCAGAAGAGGCATTAAAGTTAGTAGAAACAACAAAACTTGCTTTCTTTAATGGAGTGAAACTTATAAAACCTGGTATCCACCTTGGAGATGTCTCTCACGCAATTGAGATGACTGCAAAAAATAATGGTTACACTGTTACCCAAGAGTTTACAGGACATGGAATTGGACGTGAAATGCACGAAGATCCATATGTTCCTAATGTTGGTAATGTCAATGATGGACCTGTCTTAAAAGAAGGCATGACCATTGCGATTGAACCAATGTTTAACGAAGGTAGCGTCGATCTTGTTGTCGATAAAGATGGTTGGACGACAAGAACTAAGGATGGAAAACTCAGCGCACACTACGAAAATACGGTCGTAGTTACAAAAGCTGGCTATGAAATTATTACTTTAGATGAAGGAGAAGAAAATATTTAATGGCAAAACAAGATGTAATAACCGTCGAGGCGGTAGTTGTTGAAACTTTACCTAATTGCAATTTTAAAGTAAAGCTTGAAAACGATGTTGTAATTCATGCCACTATTTCAGGAAAAATTAGAATGCATTACATTAGAATTCTTCCAGGAGATAGAGTTACAGTCGAATTATCACCTTATGATTTAAACAATGGCAGAATCGTCTTTAGACATAAGTAATTTATTAGGAGGAAGATTTATGAAAGTAAGACCCTCAGTAAAACCAATTTGTGACAAGTGCAAGGTTATCAAAAGACATGGTAAAGTCATGGTTATTTGTTCAAACCCTAAGCACAAACAAAGACAAGGTTAATTTTTAGGAGGAAATTTTAAATGGCACGTATTGTCGGTGTTGATATCCCAAACGATAAAGTTGTAGTTGTTGCTTTAACTTATATTTATGGTATTGGTCATACAACAAGTAAAAAGATTTTAAAAGATGCTGGAATTGATGAAGGCAAAAGAGTTAAGGATTTAACTGAAGAAGAATTAACTAAGATTAGAACTGGTATCGCTCAACATAAAGTTGAAGGTGATTTAAGAAGAGAAGTTATGTTAAACATCAAACGTCTTCAAGAAATCGGATGCTATAGAGGCATTAGACATAGAAGAGGTTTACCAGTAAGAGGTCAAAGAACAAAAACTAACGCTAGAACTCGTAAAGGTCCAAGAAAGACTATTGCGAATAAGAAAGAAGCTGTTAAGTAATTAAGGAGGTAGAATAAAATGGCTCAAAAACAAACTACCCGTAAAAAGAAAATCAAGAGATCATATACAAAAGGTGTTGCTCATATTCACGCAACATTTAATAACACTATCGTAACTATTACAGACGAACAAGGTAACGCTATCGCTTGGAGTAGTTCAGGTGTATTAGGATTTAAGGGTGCTAAAAAGAGTACACCATTTGCTGCACAAGAAGCTGCTGAAGCTTGTGCAAAAGCTGCTCTTGATCAAGGTATTAAAACTGTTGATGTCGATGTTAAAGGTCCAGGAGCTGGTAGAGAAAGCGCTGTTAGAGCTTTAGCTACAGCAGGATTACAAATTACATCAATCGTTGATACTACCCCAATTCCTCATAACGGATGCCGTCCACCAAAACGCCCAAGAGGTTAATGAAAGGAGAAACAAGAAATGGCAGAAAATGATTTAAAAATTGCTCATCCATTTGAAAAGCCTATATTCAAAATCGCCGTTAACTTAGAAGAAGAAAACTATTGCAAATTAGTTGCTGAACCACTCGAAAGAGGTTTTGGTTTAACACTTGGAAATGCAATGAGAAGAGTTCTTTTATCAAGTTTACCAGGAACTAGCGTCTACGCAATCGAAGTCGAAGGTGCAGTTCATGAATTCTCAGCTTTAAAAGGTGTAGAAGAAGATTTAACTCAAATCATCTTAAACTTAAAAGATTTAGTTCTTGAATCTGATACAGTTGGTGAAGAAGAATACGAAGTAACCGTTGATGTTGATGGAGAGAAAGTTTTAACTGCTGGTGACTTTGAAACTCCTACAGGTTTAACAGTCGTTAATAAAGACTTAGTTATCGCTCATATTAGTGAAGGTGGCCATTTACATATGGTATTACATATTAAAAATGGTAGAGGCTACGCTACAAGCGAAGAAAATAAAGCTTACTTAACAGTTCATGGAAGTATTGCTACAGATAGTAACTATTCTCCAATTGTTAGAGTAAATTATAAAGTTGATCAAACTCGTGTTGGTCACGATCCACGTTTCGATAAACTTACATTAGAAGTTTGGACAAACGGTTCAATTAAACCAGTTGATGCTGTTAGTTTAGCAAGCAAAATGTTAATTGAACATTTCGAAAATTTCTTCAATCTTGAAGAAAAATTTAAAGAATTATCTTTAGAAAAATCTCAAGAAGTTAAACAAGAAGAAACATTTGAAAATTTATCTATTGAAGATTTAGATTTAAGCGTTAGAAGTTATAACTGTTTAAAGAGAGCTGGCATTCAAGATGTTAGAGAATTAACTCAAAAGAGTGAACTTGAAATGATGAAATATAGAAATCTTGGAAAGAAATCACTTAAAGAAGTTAAAGATAAGTTAGCTCAAAAAGGTTTACACTTCAAAGATGAACGTATTTAAGGAGAAATGATATGCAAATCGGAAGAAAGAATGTTCATGGTAAAGGTGGTGTCCGTTTCAAGACTCCTTATACCAGTAGTAAACAAAAAGCTCAAGTAAGAAACTTAGTTACTGAACTTGTCATTTATGAAAAAGTTACAGTTACAAGATCAATGGTTAAACCAGTTATTAAACAATTTGACCATTTAGTTACTTTAGCTAAAAAAGGCGATCTCCATTCAATTAGACAAGCTGCAAGTATTTTAAAGAATTACAATGTTGAAGGAAAACCAGAAGCATTAAATAAATTATTTAATGAATTAAAAACACGTTTTGCTTCAAGAAATGGTGGTTATTTAAAAGTTTATAAGCTTGAAAATAGAAAAGGCGATAACGCTCCAATTAGATTATTAACTTTAGCAGACTAATTTAATAATTATAAATAAAGTGTGGGTAATACCACAC
>CAVDQJ010000139.1:0-8339 GCA_963611005.1 bacterium
CTAAACTCGGGCAACGATGACTTATGCCATTACGGAAGCTAGCTAGTCTTCAATTTTGATTATACAACATGACCTCATCACAAAAGAAACACCTAGCTTTTCTGCAAACTCCATCTGAGATAATATCATTTTATGTCTCAATGTCTTTATAGCCTCTGGGTACTTCATATAATTATTCCCTCTCCATATTTCTTAATTGATAAAATTATAGCATTTTTTATTGCTTTTATTCTAGATAACTACAATGATTTTCTCAAAGATTTATTACCTTTCGTTTGATTGTTGCTATCTTTCGTTTGATTATAGGACCTTCCGTTTGCCTACCATTACTAAAAGCAGAAAAAGGACTCTGAATTGATCTTCACAAGTCCTACAAAAGTACAAAAATATGGATAATTATGCCCAAAAAACCTTATATACCTCGTTTAAGCAAGAAAAAAAGGCTTGATAACATTGTATCAAACCTATATGTTCTTTATGGTGCTCGAAGCGGGACTCGAACCCGCAAGCTATCACTAGCAACAGATTTTGAGTCTATCGTGTATACCAATTTCACCATTCGAGCTTGCTAAATATAATATCAAAAAAATATATTAAATACTACTTATTTTCTTCTTTTTCTTTCTTTAATTTTTCATTTAATCTAATATAATTACCTTTCTTTAAAAAGAAATAACCAATGAAAAATACAATAAGACCTAATATTACTAATACTAAACATATCCAACCAAAATAATCTTCAAAACTATCTTTCATAGCTAATGGTAATGTTAAAAACAAAACTACTATTATTAAACCTAATGCACAAATAATAGAACCAATAATATAATAAAACAATGAACTTTTACCATTCTTTTTCATATAAATAAATTTTAAATATAAATAAATAAAAAGACAATCCAAATTTTATATTAGATTGTCTTTTATTTAATTTTAAATATTAATTATTCTTCAGGATATAAACTAGCAATCATCGAATCAACACCACTAATTGAACAAATACTACTTCCAAATCCAGTATAACTAAGATTTTGATTGCCTATCATATTTCCATTATCAAGAACTGCCCAAACTGATACTGTACTTTCTTCATCAGTGTCGCCATAACTTACCATAAATGCTCCACCATATATATTACCATATTCTGCAGTATCACTATTTGACCAATTCCAATAAGATTCAACATCTTCAATAACAACATCATCAATAGAAAAGAAACCATAATCTTCATCAGTGATTTGAGTATAATCACCTAACATATATAAATTATCTTCCTCGCTAATTGATGATAATGAACATAAGAATGAGATTCCTAAACTACCATAAATCATAATAGAGTACATATTTTGTAATGAAGTAAAGTATTGACTTGAAGCATCTGAAGTAAATAAATTTCTATCTTTAAATGTTGATAAATCATTAAGATCTAAATCAATAGAACCATCAGCATTAATATATGCAGCATAGAAGTTATTTTCTAAACCAGATACTCCATATACTGGAATATATGCTACAGATTTAGCTTCTACTACTGTTTCATTGCCATCAGCATCATAACCTTTAGTTGTAGAACCTTCATCATAAATATATGCCATATAACCATATTGAGTATTCATTACTAATTTAAATGTAGATGAATAAGTTTGTTTACTTCCATTTTCACCAACTGTTCCTTCTGATGAAAGACTAATATAGCAATTACTCCAAGCATATTCATATAATTTTTTAGCTTCATTACTAATAGCTTTAGGTTGACCACCATCAGTAATGTAATCTTTAATAGCTAAGTCTTGTCCACCATTAAAATGATTAGCTGCAATAACGATTTTTCCACCATTAGCAACAGTTTCTTCATCAGAAGCATATGTGATAACTAATTTAAATCCATTACCATCTTCATCAGCAGATAAAACTGTAGAATCAATTGTACCAAGTTGTTTTAATAACTTATATGTAAGTCCATTAACAGCTTTACTTGTAATTGATTCAAGTAACTTTTTATCTCTTCCTAATTCAGGAGTAAGTTCATAAGTTAAACTTCCATCTTTTAAATTTGAAGGAATATCTAATGAACTAATTCCTAAATCAACTTTCTTACTTGTTTTAATAGTTTTTCCTTTATCAACGATATATCCAGCTTTGACATCACCATTATCATCATAAGAATATTGCATAACTGAAGTAACATCATCTACTGTATAGTTAGCATAAGCAACAGTTGTCATAATTTGTCCACCAGTTGCTTCATTATATTCAATAGCATATTCTCTAGCATATGTTGTTGTTTGAATACCATCTTTATATGATGTACCAATAGAGAATCCAATATCTCCAGTTAAATCATATGATGTAGCTTTATTAAAATTATTTATTACCTCTTTTAAATCGATTGTTGTCTCATCTTTAGGAGTAACTGTACCATTACAACTTGTAACAATACCTACAAAAGAGAGTATCGATACAATGATTAAGTTCTTCTTTCCTTTCATAATATAACCTCCACATAAATACAAATGTTAAGTTTATACATTAATTTAAAAATTAAAATAAAAAAATAAAAATCTTAATATTATCTTAATATTTTTACTGAATTAACTTTCTTTTTTAAGAGTATACTCTTTAAAAAGAATTTTTATAAAAAGAAATTTTAATAATCAATATTAAGATTGCATTAAGATTTTTAGTTTTTAATAGACAAAAATTTCTATATATATAATATATATATGCAAAAAAAGGAGAGAAGGAATGAAGAGATTAAATTTATTATTAATATCTAGTGCATTATTATTAGGAATACCTTCATTAACAACATTATCAAGTTGTGGATCTACTAATACAAATAAGGCTGATACTTCTACTAAGGTCACTCTTACTAAAGGAGATTCAGTAAACTTAAACAAATTAGCTGTAGAAAAAGGAATTGATTTAACTGATGTTTCAAAAAACTATAACATTAGTTACACTACTTCTAGCAGTAAAATAGTTAAAGTTACTAAAGAAGGAAATGCAATTAGTAAAGCTGTTGGAAACGCTACAGTTTCAGTAAACGACACTAATTCAGGTAATACTTTATTACAAGTAGAAATCGAAGTTGTTGGTTATGAAGAATATAGCGATGTCAAAGCTTATACAGGTAAAGGTTCATTTGGTGGATATTTTATCGATTTAAATGTAGGTTCAGAACTCGCAAGAGGAAAAACTTATGGTGTTACTTATAGTAACGATAACTTAACAGATCAAAGTTTATCTGCTGTTATATCTAATCCAGAAATTATTAGTTGGGTTGATAATGATGGTCAATATTCTATTACTGCTAATGGAATTGGTAATTCAAAATTAGAATTATATGATTGCAATAACGATTTAGTATTTAGAAATGTTATCAAAGTAAGAAGACCATTTGAATCTAGTGAAGAAGTTATTGATTATTTATCAGGTGTTGACTACTTTACAGCTTCAGGATACGGAGAAGGTGTATATGATGGTAATGAAAGCAAAACTACTAAATTAGTATTTAATAGCGATGGAACTGGATCTTATTATGGAGTTAGTCAAGAAGCTGGAGGAGATATTGGAAACAATACATTTACTCTTGAATTTGATGAATTCTATACTACATATCAAACATTTAGATTTAATGTAAATAACTTTACTAAATCAGATAGTTATAACTTAGATTATACTGTCAAAACATTGGATGTCACTGAAACAGGTGATCAAATTAGATTATATTCAAGTATTATTCTTGACATATACTTTCCAAGATCAAATAAATAAGGAGAGAAAATAAATATGAAAAAAATCAAAATTGCATTATTAAGTGTTTCTTGTTTATTAGGTGTTGCTTCTTTTGCAGGTTTAACATCTTGTAATTCTAATAATCAAAACACTGAAGTAAGTACTGAAATCGTAATTGAAGGAAATACTACAATCCAAGTTGGTGGATCTGAAACTTTAGTAGCAAAAGACGGAAATGGTGTCGTTTTAACAGATGTTAAATGGTCATCTAGTGATAAGTCAGTTGCTATGGTTGATAACGAAGGTTATGTTGCTGCTATTAAAGCAGGTACTGTTACAATCACTGCATCAAAAACTGGTTACACATCAGCTTCTATTTCTATCATCGTTCAAGATGCTACATTACCTAATTTAGTTATTATTAATAGCGCTGATAAAACATCAATTAAAAAAGGTGAATCATTAGCATTATCTGTTAAAGATAGTAATGGCGCTGAAGTAGAGAACGTTTTATGGTCAAGTTCAAATACAAATGTCGCTATTGTTTCCAAAGGTCAAGGTGTAGTTAAAGGTATGGGAGCTGGAAATGTTACTATTTCAGTTTCAAAATCAGGATATAACTCTGCTACAATCGATTTAACTGTTACTGATGATGGCTCTACAGTTCCTACTGATGTATTCTCAATTACATATAAATCACAAACAGGTGTTAAATTTGAAGGACCTACTAGTGGTAAAGTTGGTGATAAAATTGAATTCACTGTATCTGTTACTGATTCAAATGTTGAAATCACTAGTGTTACTGTTAACGATACTCCAAAAAATGAAATCAATGGAAAATATAGCTTCACAATGCCAGAAGAAAGTGTTGTAGTTAAAGCTCAAATTAGAATTACAAACGCAGATGTTTCAATTTCTAGAGATGCTGTTGCTCCACTTGCATTAAATAGTGATGGAATTTATGAATCTAGTGAAGTTTCAATTGAAACAGAATCAGATTTAGTATTCTTAGTTAATCAAGAAGATGGATCAGTTAAAGAATTATCTATTACAGATATGGATAACCATAAATGTTTCACACAAATTTACTTATCAAGTAGTAAAACTGGATTCAAACTTAAAGGCGGATTTAACTATAAATTCTTCTATGATCCTACTACTAAAAAATCATGGGTAAAGAGAACTCAAGTTACAACATTACCATCAAATGCAAATCAATTATCATATTTATTTGATTCAGGTAGAGTTGATAGACAAACAACAAACCCAGATAATGTAAAATCAGTTACATACAATAACGAAACAACAAAAGAAAAATATTCATTTACAAAATATAATAACAACACTTCCATTGCTAGTGTTGAAGATTATGCTGGTAACCATTTAGCAGATGTTTATAAAACAATAGAAAATAATGGTAAACAATTAAGAGTTGTTGATACATATGTTGAAACTGGTAAATATCAAGTTTCAGATAGAGGTATTGAAAACGATCAAGCTAGTAACCAATATAGTGGTGTTTATAATATCTATGATTCTAGAAATGATTTCCCAGTTAATAGCAGAAACTGGTCATATACAAAAGATGATGCAGAATATATGGCAAATCAATATAGCCATGACTACTATTCATTAGAATTAGATTTCTATGAGGCTTATAGAGGCAGCTTTACAATCGAAGATACATTAAAATTTGCTAGCTTAAAAGTAAGTTCAGTTAGTAATGTTAGTGGTGGATTTACTACTAGTGTTAACTCTTATAAAACATATGTTGATGATAACGATGAAACTAATACAAGACATTATGAATATCGTTTAAATTTAACATTTGATTCAACTGGTAGATTATTAAATGGTGATTATAAAGTTACAAGTTATGATAAAACAGCTTACGACTTTACTAATGATAGATTCTTAACTGGTGGTGAATCAAGAGGCACTGTAACTAAAAAATTAGATGTTGCATATACTTATAGCAATGAACTTGAAGAAGCTCCATCATTTGATTATTCAAAATACTTTATTAGCGATATCACTGAATTAAGAGTTAACAATAAATCTATTAACACTGATACAACAAAGAATATCCTTAAAAAAGGTGATGTTATCGATATCGATGAAGATGTATTAACATTTAAATATGATAGTTCAGATGCATTAGATTATTGGCAATATGGTGTTGTAGCTTCAAGTGATACATCAGTTGTTGGTCATACTGCTTATAACATTCCTAATGCTGTTACTGCTCTTAAAAAAGGTACTACTACATTAACATTTGGTAACCATACAACAAATAATGTTACTGAAGATGTCTCTGTTGAAGTTCAAGCTGGTGCTGAAACATTCTCATATTACTTTGATGGTAGTTATGGTAATCCAAACAATACTCAAGTCGATACAGCTGATACAGTTCATGTCTATCAAGGACAAACTACAACATTCTCATTAAAATCTTCTCCAAAAGGAAGTGAAAATGAAATCGAATCAGTTGAAATGGATAGAAATGATTTAATTGGATTTGAATATGATCCTATTAAAGAAATTTGTACTATCACTCCTAAAGCAGGAAGCGAAAGCATTGAAATTCCTGAAGCTGGATACAAAGTAACAGTTACAGTTTATAATTCTTCATTAAAATATAATAATGGAAAATATAAATTATATGTTTACGTTATGCCTCATGGACCATTTACATCTGCTGATGTAATAAAAGGTACATGGACTGCAACAAATGGTGCAACTGTTCAATTCACAACTGATGAAATTACTGATTCAGAAGGTAAAAAATGGAATAAGGGTGTTCTTTCAGCAACATATACAAGCACAACAGCTGGAACATCTGCTGAAACATTAACATTCGGTTGGACAACAACTTCTATTGGTTATTTAGACTTTACAACTATTAGTTATACTGGTTCATTTGATAGTCAAGTACCAAACCATGACTTTGATATTCGTTATACATATGATGAAGACAATAACTTAATCTTAGCTCTTGCTTGGACAATTACAACTTGGGGTGGAGAAGATACAACTTCAGAATATGACATCGTTGGTGCATATACTCCTGGCGATGATGAAGATGAAGAATACTTCAATGGTGTTGAATTCACAAGATAATAAACAATAAAAAAACTTAAAAAGAAGGAGAAATCCTTCTTTTTTTGTTAATAAAAAAAGAGTAAGAAAACTATATTAAATCCTTACTCTTTTTATAAAATCTATATTATTTCTTAGTTGCTTTGAACAGTTAATTTAGCTAAGAATTTTTCTAATCCTGGATGACTTGTTTTACCAAAATCACGGAATTCAAATGATAAGTAACCTATTGTTCCATCAAATGAACCAACAAGATAAAATGTAGCAATATATTCATTGTTTTCTTTAACAAAATTAAATCCTGAACCTGCTAATGTAACACTACTATAATTAGCTTGATCAACACCAAAGTTTTTATACATACTATATGCTACAGAATAATCATTGCTAAAATACATTTGGTAATCTTCATTATAATTAAATAAATTGTAATAAGAGAATAATTCCATATATTGAGGATAATTCATAATAGTAGGCATATCTGTTTCTTGGAATGCAGTACCTGCTAACATAACAACTACTTCTTGAGTAGGATCACTATATGGAGCAAAATAATATGATCCATTAGATAATGAAACACCTTCATATACCTTATCTATTAAAGAAACATAACCAACATTATATGCTACTGTTGTAGTTTCAAAATAGTTTGTACACCAATAATCTTGTGTAAAATATTCTTGACCGATTTTACTAGTTCCATCTGTACCATAAATATATCTAGAAAAATTATTAGTTTTAAATAAATCTCTAACCTCTACCATTTCCTTAGTAGGAGTATAATAAGTACCACCATTTTTGATATATTTTTCTACAAATGTAGATTTAGCATTATTAAAATTACTAACAGTAACATCGACATAACTATTGTTTTTATCGTTATATTTTAAATTAAATGTTAATTCTTTTTTATCTTTATCATAACTTGCATCTAAAGAAGAAATAAGTTGATAATTAGTTAAATCTTCACCAATTAAACTTAAAAATGCTTGTCTATTAGTTTTATCTTTAATTGAAACTTTATTATCTTCTTCATCTAATGCTGTTGTATCAAAACTAGAAAAACTATTAACTAAATCAGTTAATTTTACATTTTTAGAATCAGTTTTTTCTTTAACGATTTCATTACCTACAATTTCACCTTCTGAAGAAACATCAAATTTATAAATACCTTTATTAGAATCTAAAATATATCCATAAGAATTAATTTCATCGATATAATAGTTATCATTTAAAATAATACTACCTTTATCACCTACTTTAGTATTATAAATATCCATTTCAAAATTTGAACAATCTTTTAATTGAGTTAACATGTCAAGTGTAGAAACACCATAATTAATACTCTTATTATCACTTCCTCCACAACTTGATAAACCAACAACACTTAATACACTAATAACACCAAGTAAAATTCCCTTCTTTTTCATACTAAATACCTCTTTTTTATATGCTATGATATTTTACAATAAAAACTAAAAATATAAAACAAAAAAAATAGG
>CAVDQJ010000139.1:8349-13398 GCA_963611005.1 bacterium
CTATTAATTTATTATTTTTCTCTATATTTTTTTCTTCTAGCAACTTTAGCTTTTTTAATAAGTTTATAACTTCCTAAATAAGCAAGTATTGCAACAAATCCAGCAATAACAACAACTATTACCCAAGTAGGAAGAGGATTAACTTTAACTTTTTCCCACATAGATACAATCTTATCGTTTTGTGTAGTTCCAAAATCTTGCATAATAGCTAAATGAGATAAATCACTTTCTAAAGGATATTGCGCTCTCATTTGTCTATTTAGTTGTTCTTCTTCTACATAAACAGTATAGTCATTAGTGTCTTCTTCATCTTGTTTAAAGAAATAAGATAAATCATATGCAACTAATTCATCATTATCGATATAGTTTCCCTCTTCATCTATTTCTCTAGCATCATAACAATCTTTAACATATTCAAATACTTCATCACCACCGATAAATGGAGTATAGCCAATATAATCCATGTTTTGATAAGCATTTTCAGGAAGTGATATAAAATCCAAGAATGAATATGAAGCGTTTAATTTATCGCCTTCTACATTGCTTAAAATTGAAAATGCATCAAACCAGATGTTAGCACAATATGAAGGGATAGCATAATATAATGAAACACCATTTTCTTCAGCAGTGTCCATTGAATAAACTGCATCTCCACTCCAACAAAGATTAATACCAACTTTTTGAGTAACGATATCAGATTTACCTGTATCAACTTCAAATCCATAAATATAATCTTTTAATTCAATTAATGATTGTTGTACTTTTTCAATTGTAGCATCATCATTTCTATTGAATATGGAAGATAATTTTTCATTGTATTCATCATTATAATTACCTGCATATTCATCATATATTTTTTTAAATTCATCAGAGAAAGTATATATTAATCCCATTGCGTAGGTATCTCTCATAGAATCTTTAATAGATGCACATGATTGATAATTTTCATGCATTTCCCATAAAGTATTCCAACCTTCTGGACGAGTAAAATCTTCTATAACTTGTTCTACTGTTTTATTTTTAATACGTCTATATGTAGGGTTAAACATAATACCAAGTGTTCCCCACATATATCCAACAGCATAATCATTTAAAGTACCAATATTTGGATTATTTGGATCGATATTTACTTTAGCTAATTTTCCATCATTTCCAGTTAAAAAACTACTTGAATATGTTGTGTAATTACTTATTTTTGATTTATCTACTTTTTGAACCATATTAGCTTTTGCTAATTTTTGAATCATGTAATCACTAGAACAAACTAAATCGTATGTAGATTTACCTGTTTTAAGTTCGTTAAACATCGTTTCATTAGTATCGTAAGTATCATAGATAATTTCAATTTTCTTATCAAAATCCTTACCAAAATACTTTTCTTTAACACTAGGAGTGTTAATCCACTCAACATATTGTTCAGTTAAATCAGGTTCTTCATATCCATCATCAGGACTATTTAAATAAATATAATCACCTGCATTCAATACTTTTAAATATAAAACATCTTCACTACTAGAATTTGATGAACATCCACTTAATGCACTTAACATTAAAGAAGATAAACCAATTAAAGAGAATAATTTTAATTTTTTCATAATAATTTACCTCCTATAACATTGAAACAACAATAGCTACTAAAACGATAATAACTATTAAAATAACTGTAACAAGTGATAATATTCTAAAGTTCTTTTTAGCAACCATTTCGTTGCTTTTGAATTTAGCTTTATATTCTGGTCTTTGATATTTTTGATAAACAGTTACAAGAATTGTAGCGATAACAACGATTAAGAATATTAAAGTAGCTAATGCTCTTAATTCGTTTGGTACTACTTTCTTTTTAATAACTGATTGAATGAATGTAGAAATAGTAGTGATTTTACCTGCTCCATTTAATAAACCTGGACCAGTTGTAAATGCTGTGACGATAAAATCATCTAAAGATAAAGTAATTGCAAGCATAAATCCAGATAAGATTCCTGGTTTAATTTGAGGAATAATAACTTTAGATAAAGCTTGTCTAGGTGAACATCCTAAATTGATTGCAGCTTCATATAAACTTGGATCCATTTGAGTTAATTTAGGTTTAACATTTAAATATACAAATGGTAAAGAAAGTATTATATGACCTATTAATAAAGTCCAGAAACTGAATAATTCTTTATGGAATACATAGCTTCCAAAGAAAACGAATGTAAATGTTAAGCTTAATGCAATAACAATTTCACTATTAACAACAGGGATTTGAGTAATATTTTCAATTACTGCTCTACTTCTTTTTTTACAATAATATGTACCAATTGCACCTAAAGTTCCAAGTAATGTTGAACATAATGCACTTGTAATAGCTATAATAAGTGTATTTCCTACAGCTATCATAATATCTTTGTTTTTAAATAACTTAGGATATAACTCTAATGTAAATCCATTCCATTGACCGACGTTATCACTATTTGTAAATGAGAATACCATTAAGACAATAATAGGGACATACATTAAAAGGAGAATGATATAAACATAGCTTTTTGCTAATATTTTCTTTACCATTTTGAAGCCTCCTTTCCACCATCTTTTTCAGTGAAATTTCTACTGATTAACATTGAAATTCCTACTAATAAAAGCATGAATAAACTAATAAATGAACCTACATTCCATTGGTTATTACTAAATGAAAGATAAATAGAGTTACCAAATAAAACTATCTTTCCTTCACTTAAAACATCACTGATAACATAACTTGACATAGTAGGCATAAATACCATCATAGCAGCGCTAACAACTCCAGGAAGCGATTGAGGAATAATAGATTTAGTAAAAACTTGTATTTTATTACAACCTAAATCTAAACTTGCTTCTATTTGTTGTTTATCAAGTTTAAGCATGACATTATATAAAGGTAAAATAACAAATGGTAAATAGTTATATACTAAACCGATCATTGTAGCTAAATAAGGATAATCTCCTCCACCTAATCCAATCCAGTTTAATACATCTCTTGTAGCCCATGTTCTTAAAACAAAGTTAATCCACATAGGCATAACAAATAACATAACTATAGTAGCATTTTTATTTAATTTAGAATTAGATAAAATATATGCAATTGGATAACCGATTACTAAACAAATAATAGTGTTTAACATTGAAAACATAAGTGATTCAAGTAAAACATTTAATTTATTTGTATTAGTGAAAAAATCTACTAAAGCATTCCAAGTAAAGTTACCATTTCCATCAGTAAATGCATAATAAACGATGAAAACAATAGGTAAAATTACAAATAATATTAAGAATAGAAAATATGGAATACAAAGGTATTTTCTTTGAAATCTAAATTTCATATAAACTTACCTCTTTTTTAAGGCGAAGTTTAATATCTTCTTTCTTTATATGTACACCAACTTTATCGTTTAAGTTATAAGTATATGGTGTGATTAAAACAAAATCTTCTTCGTTTTCAGTTCTTACAATAAGTTGATAGTGATCACCTTTATAAACTGAATCTACGATTTCTCCAATAGCTTGAGCTTCTTCGCTTTCAAGATCATCAACAATTGAAATTTTTTCTAATAATACTTCTGCTACAACATCAGCATCATTGAAATCATATTTATGTTTTTTATCTTTGCTTAATACATAGCCATCTTCTGTTAAAGTTGAACCTGGAACAAGTTGAGTAATATTACAATCAAATGGTAAATCATCGATCATTACTTGGTTCTTGTTATTAATCCAAGCATCTGTATAAATATTTGTAGTAAAGTCTTTATTCATAATATGAATTGAATCTTTATCAATATTCATACCTATTTCTTCATCAATTGGTAAATCTCTAGTATCTTTTACTAATACTTCGTTTTTACCTACCATGACTGTATATTGATAATTCATACCTTTAAATATTTTAGTAACAATCTTTCCTTCGATCATTCCATTTTCTTTAGTATCGAATTTAATGTCTTCAGGACGTACTACAACATCAACTTTTTCATTGACTGGGAATTTATCTACACAAGCAAAATTGTGGTCTAAAAATCTAACTTTACCATCTTTAACAATTGTAGCATTATAAATATTAGATTCACCGATAAAGTCAGCTACAAAAGCATTCTTTGGTTCATCATATATTTCTTTAGGTTTACCGATTTGTTGAATGACACCATCTTTCATAACAACGATTGTATCAGACATTGTTAAAGCTTCTTCTTGGTCATGAGTAACATAAATAAATGTAATACCAAGTTTTTGATGCATTTCTTTTAATTCGATTTGCATATCTTTTCTCATCTTTAAATCTAATGCACCTAAAGGTTCATCAAGTAAAAGAATTTTTGGTTCGTTAACAATAGCTCTTGCAATAGCTACTCTTTGTTGTTGACCACCTGAAAGAGTTGTAACATCTCTATCTTCAAGAGCGTCAAGATCTACAATCTTTAATGCTCTAGCTACTTTTTTAGAAATTTCTTCATTTGTTAACTTTTTATATTTATAAGCTTGTTCTTTATGAGTCTTATAATATTCTAATTTAGAATTTAATTCAGTTAACTTCTCTTCTTTTTCTTCTTTAGATAAATGTTTATTTTTCTTACAAGTTTTAATATCGTTTTTAATTTCTTTAATCTTTTCTTTATTAATCTTTAATATAGGATTACCATTTTTATCTTTCTTTTCAATTGGTATCCTTTTAAGTCTTAATCCGAATGCAACATTTTCAAATACATCTAAATGTGGAAATAATGCATATCTTTGGAAAACCATGTTAATTGGTCTTTTGTTTGGTGGAACATTTGAAATGTCTTTACCATTCAATAAAATTTCTCCTTTTGTTGGAAATTCAAATCCTGCAATCATTCTTAATGTAGTAGATTTACCACAACCAGAAGGACCTAAGAATGTAACAAATTCACCTTTCCTAACATAGAAGTTAAAGTTGTCGACAGCAATAGTATCATCATCAAATATTTTTGATACGTTTTTTATGTCAATAATTCTTGTTTTTTCTTCACCCATTTTTATACCCCTCATAAGTGTAAAAGTTAAAGTGCCTTTTAC
>CAVDQJ010000140.1:0-2414 GCA_963611005.1 bacterium
ACTTTACATTCTCCTTTTTAGATATATAATATTATTATCTTGTAAGCGCTTACATTTTTGTAAGTGAAAAAAAGAAATACAAAATTTTTAGATGAAAGGAGATTAAAATAATAATGAAAAAACATCAAAAAATTTTAATTGGTTTGATGGCATTAGGATTAGTCGGTGGCGTTGGTGCTACTATTGCTTTGACACGTACTGGTGCAAAAGGATCTTATAATGGCCAAGGAACCGATAGTGCTATCTATCTTAATTGGGGTGATAGTGATCAACAAACAGCAGTTACAACAGAAGTAAAAAATTTAGCTGCTAATGCTGCTCAATATCGTTGTGTAGTTGTTTCACCTAAAGCTAGTACTGCTTTAACAGGAAATGTTGAAGTAACTTTTGTTTTATCAGTTGGAGAAAAAACTGAATTACCTGGTTTTACTGTTGGAATTTATGCTTCTGAAAGTTATTCTACTACAAAACCTGCTGATACTACAGCTAATGCAATTTTATCAATGGCTGAAGGTGGAACTAAAGAATATACTGCTTCATTTAGTGTAACTGGAAGTACACCTAAATATTACGTTTTAGAGTTTAACTGGGATGGATCTGGTTTAACTGGAACTGATACAACTTTTGGTGGTTCTTTAAAAATTAGCCAAGATTATAAAGAAGCTACTGGTGCTTAATAGGAGGAATAAAGAATATGAAAAAATATAATAAATTAGTTATTTCTCTTGTATTAGGTGCAAGTGTTGTTGCTACATTTGGTACAGCGTATGCTTTATATACAAATAAAGTTAATGCTAAAGACTATACAATCGGAATTGGTTCAGTTGAAAGTCATACGGATTCAACTGATGAAGTAACTTATAAACTTGGCACAGTAAAAGCATATAAAGCTGACACTTTAGCAGATACTGATGCTATAAATGCTGATACTAAATTATCACCAGAGGTTAACAAAGTATATTTAAAAGTACCTCTTACATTTGAATATGGTAAAACTGAAACTACTTCAGCTCAAGATTCTGTAGTAGGTCGTTTTAAAGTTGATGTAACTGTAGATGAAAAAATCGCTAAAATTACTGATGGGGCAAAAGTTGAAGCTAAATTAGTAGGATATCAACAAAACGGTAATACTGATACGTATTTCACTGCAAATAAACTTAGCAATTTCTTTACAGGTACATTTTCTAGTGAAAAGAAAACTTTATCAGGGTTTATTGATACAGCAGTTGATAAAACTAGTATATATTCAGTTATTACATTAGATTTTTCAACAGCATTTAATGATACAAATTATTTAAATGTTGCTGAATTAACAAGCGCATTCAGCGTTTCGTTATCTTGGAGTGCATATTCTACAAGTATGGAAGATTTTGATACAAATCTTATTCCTTCAGCATATGTTAGAGGTGATAAATCAGATTGGAAATCATTAGAAGATTATGCAATGGTGCCAAATATTAATGCACAATATGATATTGTTGAATGGCAATACAAATTATTAAAAGGTTTCTCAAAGATTAAAGTCTTTGATGCTAATGAAACAAAACTTAATGATAATGGCTGGATAAAATGCAAATATGTAGATGGCGCAACTAAAGAAAGCGATGGCAATGCAACATTAGATAAAACAAAATCATATACGGTTTATTACACACGTAATGAAGACGTTACAGACAAACAAGGATTCAGTGTTGTTGTTGATAAAACTTCTGCAAACTAATAAATAAAGTGGAAAAACAAAAGAGTAAAACAAAAAAAATATTTTCAATAATTGGCGAGGTCTTTTTATGGGTCCTCGCCCTCTTTTGTATATCAACTTCGATAGTTTCAGTAGTAGATTCTCATACAAACTATTCTTGTTCATATTTTGGTTTTAGAACATCGGTAGTAGTAAGTGAATCTATGGCTAATAAACATCCTGAAAATACATATTTAGATGATTCTACAATGAGTAGAATTTATAAATATGATGTTATATTTGCTAAAGAAGTTAGTTATGATGAAATAAAAGTATATGATGTAGTACTTCATGTTGAATCAGGTAACTTAATATGTCATAGAGTTATTGATAAATATACTAGTGATGATGGTAAACAATATTTAGTTACAAGAGGTGATTCAAATAACTTATCTGATGCTCCATTTGATATGAGTTTATGTAGAGGTAAAGTTATTAATGTTACTCCTAAAGTTGGTCATGTAGTATTATTTCTTCAATCTGGTTATTTCTTTGTAGCGTTATTCTTTTCAATATTTTTAGTAGCAGGTACATTATTAACAATATCAATTATTAAATCTAAAAAAGAAAAACAATTAGTTAATAATGAGATTAAAAAAGATGATGCAATAGATGTTAAACCTAATGAAGAAGATAAAAATAATGTATACCTGAATTATGCTGATAAGCTCTGGCA
>CAVDQJ010000140.1:2424-11431 GCA_963611005.1 bacterium
AAATAAATTAGAAGAAAATAACAGTGATGAAAAAATAGAAAATAAAGAAGAAAAATAAGAAAAAACCTATTAATTAGAAGGTATAATGTTGATATGAAACATAAAAAAAGAGTATTAATACCAATTGTTATAATAAGTGGATCTATAGGAATATTAACTATAAATCATGTTTTTTCTTATTTTTCTTTTAAAGCAGATGATGTAAATATATCTATTAGTGGTATAACTACAATATTAGGTGATAATGATTATTATTTATATTGGAATAATTCATCTACTCCAGTAGGATTAAATAAATCATCAAGTAATGATAATGAATATATGTATACTGTTAATACTACATCTACTGGAACATATACATATAAAGTAGTAGATAAATATAATAAAGAAGTATATTCTCAAGATAGTTTTGAATTAGGATTAAATGGAGATTTTAATTTAATATTTAATAAAGAAGATACAACATCTTCTTTAACATATGATTTTACAATTAAAGATACATATAAAGTTATTGATGAAGTTAAATGTACTCCTAGTAGTAGTTTAATGTCTTTGAGTAATAGCTATTATATTACTGGTTCATTTTGTTCTTGGAATAGATCTGATTCATATAGAATGTTTGTAGATAGTAATTTTACTGATTTAGGAAGATACAAAAATATATATCTTAAAGAAGGAGATTCTTTTAAGATTACTAATTTTAGTGAATATTATGGATATTCTGCTATTGGTGGTGGAAATGATAGTTATTTTACTAATGATAGTTATGATAACATGGTAGTTAAAACAGGTAAATCGGGTTATTATAGTTTCTATTTAAATAGTAGTTACAAAATATATATTGATAAAAATACCGATCAAGGAATGTCATGGGATGATAGTATAACTTGTGTTAAAGATACTTCAAATAGCCAATATACATCATATACATATACTCTTGATGCTATTAAATATGGTTCAGGTAATACATATTTAAATTTCTATGATTCTAATAAAGATAAATATATTGATCCTATTCAAGTAAAAGATATTAAAACAGATAGAAATGCATTATTATCAAATAAATATATTTATTTAGTACCTAATACATCATATTGGGAACAAGCTAATGCTTGGTTTATGGGATTATTAACAGATAAAGAATCTACAAACAATACTGCTTTAGTAGAATTTAATAAATGTGATTCAAATACATCTTATTATAAAGCTGAAGTATCAATAGATTATGATAATATTAAGCTATATAGAATGAATCCATCTACTAATATAGATAATCAAAGTGTAGGTGATATAGTTAATTCATGGAATGAAAAAGATGTAATAGATATTGCTACTAATTATTCATATTTAGTTACTGGTTGGGGAACAAGTGATATTAAAACAAATGTTAAACCATATGATGAATCAAGATTTACATTATTTACTGTAGATTAAAAAGAGGAGGGAAATGCATATGAAAAAGATAAAATTAGGTTTATTAATACTACCTTTAATATTATTAGGTGGTATATCTTCATGTTCAAATAATAGTAACGAAGAACCTCCTATCAATGATAATACAGATGGTGATACTGATGGTGATACAACTAATCCAGAAGATCAATATACCGATGGTAAATTTAGAGGTATTGTTAGAGTTTATTATCATGATGAAAAATCACAAGAAAGTAGTAAAAATATATATGTTTGGATTACTGGAGTAAATGGTATTGAATATACTTGGGATGGTGTAGAAGAAGGATATGGAGTATATAAAGATATCGATTTATGTGATGAAAAATTTGCTAAAAAAGTAACAGATGATTTTTATTTTATTATTAAAAAACCTGATACTTGGAATGGTCAAAGTAGAGATATTAAAATCTCTTTATCAGATTATTTAGAAAATGGTGAAGTCACTGAACTCGATAATGGAAGAAAAAGAATAAATATATATTCATGTAGTGAAGGAGCTAATAGTTACTATACATATTATCAAAAGAAAGATGCGTTAGGTGCTAATTTTACTACAGCCACAATGAGTAGTGATTGGAAAACAATCGATGTTACTTGTAGTGGTAAATGTGCTTCGTATTCTTTATATGCTTTAGGTGATGATTTTGCGGCTCAAGGTTTATCAGTACTTCAAGCAAGATTAGATAAATATTTAATTTATAGTGATACACCAAATAAAGATACATTTAGTATTGATTTAACTAGTTTAACATATCCTGATGGAACAGCTTTAGAAGTTAAGCCTACAATTACATATGAATTAGTAGGTACTTTTGAAGATGATACAACAAGAAAAAGAATTAAATCAGTATCATTAACTAATTTATTTGATACTCAAAAATTTATTGATGAATATACATATGATGGAGATGATTTAGGATTTACATATACTAAAGAAAGTACAACATTTAAAGTATGGGCTCCTACATCTATTAGAGCTGATATTTTAATATATAAAAATGGTACATTAAATTCTTTATCTTATAGTGATCAAATAGTAGGTAGTGATATTGTTCATTGGCGTAGTAAGATGAGTTATGATGGAAATGGAGTTTATACTACTACATTAAATGGTGATTATAATGGATATTATTATTGTTATTGTTTATATTACGATGGAGTTACAACATTGACTCAAGATCCATATGCTAAAGCTTGTGGAGTTAATGGAAATAGATCTGCTATTGTAGATTTTTCATCAACTGATCCTGAAGGTTGGGATAATGTATCATATTCTAGTATTTCTTCTCCAAGTGAATTAACAGTATATGAAGCTCATATAAGAGATTTAACATCATCATCTACTTGGATAAGTAAACAAAATAATGAAAGAGGAACATATAATGCTTTCCATGAATCTAATACAGGATATAATGGAGTAACAACTGGTTATGATCATATTAAAGAATTAGGTGTAAATGCTATTCAATTATTACCAGTATTTGATCAAGATAATGATGAAAGAAGTTATGTTGAAGAAGATGGAACAATAGTTAAACCTGCATATAACTGGGGATATAATCCATATAATTATAATTGTTTAGAAGGTTCTTATTCTTCTAATCCATATGATGCTAGTGTTCGTATTAAAGAATTTAAAGAATTAGTAAAAGATTATTCTTCTAATGATATAAGAATAATAATGGATGTTGTTTATAACCATGTTAGTAGTATTTCATCTCATCCATTTTCATTAACTGTTCCAGGATATTATTTTAGATATGATAGTGATGGAACTATTATTGATGATACAGGATGTGCTAACACTATTAATAGTTCTAGAAAAATGACTAGTAAATATATTGTTGATTCAGTATGTTTTTGGGCTAAAGAATATAACATTAAAGGATTTAGATTTGATTTGATGGGTGTATTAGAAACAGATACTTTAAGAGCTGTAAAAGATGCTTTATATGATATAGATCCTGAAATAGTAGTATATGGAGAAGGTTGGACAGGAGGAGGAAGCCATGCTGCTTCTCCTAGTGATACATATAATATTTATTCTAAATTAGGTGATAATGGTAAAGGTAGTGTAGGTTCATTTAATGATTGTTATAGAGATGGTATGAAAGGAAATACTACATATAGTAATGTTACGCCTAGTGGTGGTTTTATGGATTCATATTCTCCTAGTGATGATCAAATCTGGAATAGTGCTACAGGTGTTATTGGTCAAAATAGAAATAAATCTCAACAAGGTTTATCTACTCCAGCTAATATGAGTGTTAATTATTTAGCATGTCATGATAACTATACTTTATATGATCAAATGAATTATTTACTTAATGGAGTTAGCAATTGTGCTAAACAAAATAAAAATGCTAAAGAAGCAAGTTTAGCTGCTACTGTTAATAGTTTAATGACTCAAGGTATAGGATTTATTAACGGTGGAGAAGAAATATTTAGAACTAAAGTAATTAAAAAAGGTGATGAAAACTTTGATGCTTTAGTATCTACATATAAAAGAGTTACTAGTGGATCTAATAGTTGGATTGAAGGTGATGGTGTTAAAATTAATGAAGATACTTGGTTAGTTAGAAATTCATATAAATATGGTGATTCCGTTAATGGTTTTGATTGGTCAAGAAAAGCAGATAATATTGAATACTTTAATAAATTTAAAGAAGCAGTTGCATTACGTAAAAAATATAATGGAACATATTTAGGTATGTCACAAAGTGATATTGATAATGGTAACACTGTTTGTTTAGGTGGAAATGCAATTGGTGGAGGATTTACATCTAATAATGGTTCTAAATTAATTGTATTAACAAGTGGAAGAAATAAAGGAAGTGTTAATAATGTACCTTCATCTTTACAAGGAGAATATAAAGTAGTTTATTGTTCTTCTTCTAGATTAAAAGAAGGAAGTAGTTATACAGTTAATTCTTCAACCGGAATTGATAATACATTTGAAACATTAATATTAGAAAAGAAGTAACAACAGGGAGGTTTTATATATGAAAAAGATAATTAAAACATTGTTTATTCTATCATTTGGTTTCTTGTTTTTAACAGGTTGTAATAATAGCGACAATATTGTTGATACCGATAATAATGGTGATATCGATAATAATAACCAAGATGATAATTTTAATTATGAAGAAGATAAACCTTCTGATATGACTGGTTATTTAACTATTCATTTTGATAGTTGTGGTGGTACACAAATTAAAAATCAATATGTAAAGTCTAATGAATTAGTGACTAAACCTACTAATCCAGTTAAAAATAACTATGCATTTGGTGGATGGTATTTATCTAGTGAATATATAAAAGAATTTAGTTTTGATACTAAAGTTACTACTGATTATTGCTTATTTGCTAAATGGAATACATCTTCAAGTGGAGGAAGTTCAACTGGAGATAATACAAATCCTGGAGGAAGTGATTCTGGTTCAACAGGAGATAATACTGGAGGAGATACAGGTGGAACAACTATAGATAAAGGACATGGTCCAGATGGATCAACTTTAGTAAGTTGGTATTTAGTTGGTTCAGGTTCATTATGGGATGAATCAAATGGTTGGACTGTTGAAGGTGGAGTTCAATTATATTCAAATCCTGCTAATTCAAATGATAAAGGTTGTATTTTATCAATACCATTTAAAGTTGGTGATAAATTTAAAGTAACTGATGGTGGTTCTACTTGGTTTGGTTATGAAAAAGTAGATACTTATAGTGGAGAAAATAATAAAGGGTTAACATGTTTTACTGGTGATTCAGATGGATATGGTGGATCTAATTTTAAATGTACAGTAGAAGGAACATATGATATGTATGTTAATTCTAGTGGTGTGTTTTGGATTCAAGACGCAGCTTAAAAAGGAGAAAAGATATGAGAAAGAATATTATATTTTTAACAGCTACAGTATTAATGTTAAGTTCATGTGGAGGAACTAGTATTCATGATACATGGACTATTACATTTGAAAGTAATGGTGGAAGTTTAGTAGATCCAATTGAAGTTAAAGATGGAGAATTAGCTAGTAAACCTGCTAATCCAGTTAAAGATAACTATACTTTTATTGATTGGTTTGTCGATTCTTATTTAACAGTATCTTTTGATTGGAGTAAAGAAATCACATCTAATTGGACTTTATATGCTTCTTGGAAAAATAATCAAGATTCATCTAGTGGAGATAGTGGAAATGCTGGTGATAATACAAATCCTGGTGGAAGCGATTCAGGATCAACTGGAGATAATACTGGTGGTGATTCATCTGGAGATTCGGGATCAGGTGATTCAGGCTCAGGAAGCGGAGATACAGGTGGAACAACTGGTGGCGATACAGGAGGATCAACTGACGGAGATGGTTCAGGAAGCGGCGATTCAGGATCAGGTGATTCTGGTTCAACAGGAGATAATACTGGAGGAGATACAGGTGGAACAACTATAGATAAAGGACATGGTCCAGATGGATCAACTTTAGTAAGTTGGTATTTAGTTGGTTCAGGTTCATTATGGGATGAATCAAATGGTTGGACTGTTGAAGGTGGAGTTCAATTATATTCAAATCCTGCTAATTCAAATGATAAAGGTTGTATTTTATCAATACCATTTAAAGTTGGTGATAAATTTAAAGTAACTGATGGTGGTTCTACTTGGTTTGGTTATGAAAAAGTAGATACTTATAGTGGAGAAAATAATAAAGGGTTAACATGTTTTACTGGTGATTCAGATGGATATGGTGGATCTAATTTTAAATGTACAGTAGAAGGAACATATGATATGTATGTTAATTCTAGTGGTGTGTTTTGGATTCAAGACGCAGCTTAATAGGTAATAAATATGAATAAGAAAATATTATTTTTAAGTTTAAGTTTGATAACTTCATTTGGTTTAATAACTGGATGTAATAACAATACAATTTTAGCTGAAGCTAAATATACTCTTTATTTAAATACTTGTGGAGGAAATCTAGGAAAAGATAATTTTATTAAAGGAAATAAAGGTGAAACTATATATTTAAGTAGTTATGAACCATATAAAAAAGGTTATGTTTTTATTGGTTGGTCTACAAAATATAATGAATCTAAACAAATAGGTAATAGTAATTATTTAATTACTGATAATAAATATACTTTTGATGAAGATAATGTAGTTTTATATGCTACATATTCTAAAGCTAGTGCAGGTGAACACACTCAAGAAGAAGTTGATGCATATATGGCAGGTTTAGCTGAAACTAGTGAATCAGATCATCTATATGTTCATTATTATAGATATTTAAATGCAGCTAGTGATTATAGTGATTGGGATTTATGGTGTTGGCCATATAGACCAAAAGAAGGTCAAGGTACTAGATTTGATTGGAATGGTAGAACTCAATCAAGCGATCATTTAACTGCAACAGGTACTCCTGTTATTGATAGTTTTGGAGGAGTTACTGCAGATATTGATTTAACTAAAACATATGATGGTGGTACAACAAATCAAGGTCATAAAATAGGAGGAACTGAAGTTTCTTTCTATTCTGATAGTGAAAAAACTAAATTAGATACTCAAATAGGTATTCAAGTTGTATATTCTAGTGCTAGATTATCTGGGTCATCTTTTTGGAAAAATGATGGGGGAAACGTATATATTTCTTTAGATAATGAAGAAATGGTATCCACTTTAACAACTTCAACTGGAGGTAAAGCATACCATGTGTTTTTAATACAAGAAAAAGTTGGTACACCTAAACCTACTCCAATTACAGATATAGTAGATCCTTATGAGAATGATGATGGAACAAATACAACTGATAAATCAAGTTATCAAAATGCAGATTGGACTGATAAAGAAAAGATGTCTACTGCGTCAGATTGGTTAAATAATACTGGTACTGGTTATCAAATAATGGTATCAAGTTTTGCTGATAGTGATGGTGATGGCTTTGGTGATTTATATGGTATTATTCAAAAATTAGATTACATAAATAATTTAGGTGTTAAAGCTTTATGGCTTACTCCAATTCAATTATCAGATTCTTATCATGGTTATGATATTAGTGACTATACTCAAGTAGATCCTAAATTTGGTAGTAAAGTATCTCCTAATGTTAAAGATGGAGAAGTAACTAGTGCTACAGCTATGGAGGATTATAAACTTTTAATTAAAGAAGCTCATAATAGAGGTATGAAAATAGTAATGGATTTAGTATTAAATCATACTTCTACATCTAATGTTTGGTTCTCTAAATCTGCTTCATTAGAAAGTGATTATAGAGGTTACTATCAATGGGGAAATCATGTTAAAAACTCTAAAATAAATGAAAAGAATTCTTGGTATCCATATGGAGATCATGATTATTCTTATTATGCTAAATTTGGTAGCTCAATGCCTGAACTCAACTATTCATATCAAGGAACAAGAGAAGCAGTTGAAGAAATGTCTTTAAAATGGTGTTCTATTGGAGTAGATGGATTTAGACTTGATGCTGTTAAACATATTTATATGTTAGATGAAATAGGTTCATCATTATATAAAAACGATACAACTATTAGCGATGTTTCTAATAGTGGAGATTATTCTAGTGATTTAACAAAGAATTTAAATTTCTTTAAAGAATTAAATTATTCAGTTAAGAAGAAATATCCTAATACTTTCTTTGTTGGAGAAAACTTTGATGGACATGCTTTCCATGTAGCTCCATATTATGAAGCATTTGATTCTATGTTTGATTTCTATGCTTATTTTAAATTAACAAATATTGCTGCTTCAGCATATAGAAAGAATAATGCTAACCAAGCAAGTAGTTTCATGCAAAGAAGTGGCACTTGGTCAAGTAGTAGTGATTCTTCAATTAATAATGGTAGTAAAGAATATAGTGTTATTGATGGAAAATATGGTTGGAATCTTCCTGATTTATATAAAGCTTATGATACATTTAGAGGAGATAAGGCAATGCCTGGAGCATTTACTTCTAACCATGATATAGCTAGAACTATAAATAGAATAGCTGGTAGTTTTGATTCTTCAACATATGAAATAGCTGCTCAAGGAAATGTAACATCTTCTACATATGTAGCATTAAATAAAAAAGCTACATTAAGTAAGATTGCTACTATTTTACTTCCTGGATGTAGTTGGGTTTATTATGGTGATGAACTTGGTATGACTGGTAACTTTAATAATGGACAAACTTCTACATCAGATTATGCTGATTTAGCATATCGTCAACCAATGAAATGGAAACAAGATGGAGTTATTGGAGATGGTAGTTTTACAACTGGTTATAATATTACAGGTTCATCTGCTTCAGTTAAATGGGATAGTATAAATGCTTCAACTATTGTTAAAGATGCTTCAACTCAAGTAGCAGATTCTTCATCTACATTTAATATATTAAAACAAGCAATAGCATTTAAAAATAATAATCCTGAATTAACTACAGGTACATTTACTAATAATTCATCTAGTGGATATAATCTTAAATGGAAAGTAGCTAAAGGTAGTAAATCATATGAAATATCTATTGATTTTACTAATGAAAAAGTATCCATTACTGGATCAGATACATTA
>CAVDQJ010000141.1:0-10311 GCA_963611005.1 bacterium
ATGTTTTCCTTTATTACACCAATCTTTTTATATTGTTTATTTATTAACTATTTAGCTCTAAATGAGAATGTTGAAGATGAAGTTGTTGTCTTACCTTTTGATTCGATTGTAGCGTTATAGTTAACCATGATTTCAACTGATAAATAATTCTTGTAATCAACAGTAATTGTATCAGTTTTAGTTGAGTTATCAACTGTAAATGATGCAGGAAGAGTAATTTCAAGTTTAGCTTGTTTACTACCAGCTGCAGGTCCAGTAATCTTAAAGTCAGCTTCATCAATTAAGCATGTATATGAGCTATTTGATGTATCACTTGCCTTTTCTTTATAGCCAATTGAAGCAATAGCACCTTCATTTGTTAGTTCAATGACAGCAGTGTCAACGATATCAACTAATACTGTAAAGACGATATTTTCACCTTTAGTAACTGGATTGTTACGTTTTGTAATTGTAACTGGAGATGAATTAACTACACCTTTTTCATCGATAATAGCACCTTTAACACTAGCAGTCCATAAGGAATCAAATGACCAAACTTTACCATCATATTGAAGTGAAGTATCTGGAGCTGATGTATCAGTACCATAGTTTAATGTAAATCCACTTGAGTTATCACTCTTTAAAACTTCGAAGAATTCTAATGGATTTAATGTATTACCACTAATAGAACCAAATGCTAAATCGTATTGACCTTGTCTCATTTTGTTATAAACTTCACTATATTGGCTAGTACCATCATGGTTAACAACGTTTAATGTAAATTGACCATTTGATACACTAGGATCATTGCATGCTTCTTCCATATATTTTTTAAGTTCAATACCGTATTCTTTTTCTTCACCAGTATTCATCCAGTAAAGATCAATCTCGGCTGTTACAGGAAGTTTAACCTCACCTTTAGAAACCATTTCGTTAATTGCTTTTTTAAATAAAGCCATTGCAGTTTCTTTATCATAACCATAATCTGTTTCATATGTATCACCATAAAGTTTAGTAAGGTTATCTTTATGGAATTGAGTCTTATTATATGAAGCTGAAGTATTATTTGCTGATGCTTCTTTTCCTTCAGGATCCCATTGATATGAATCTGATAAGTAAGAAACTGAAGGGTTATTACCTCTACTTTCTGCATATTCTTTTCTATTAATTGAGAATGAAAGAGCATTTAAGAAATTAGAGTTACTCATCCAAGGTTTTGTAGTCCAATAAGATGATTTACTATTTTGGTAAACACTTCCTTTTTCACCAAATAATTTTTCCCATGTTGATTGATCACAACTATTGATATTAAGTTTGAATGTTGAATCACCAACTGTTTCTCTTTTTATACCATTTGCTGGAGGGTTTTGTAATGTATTTTTTGTTAAACCAGCTGTATCTAAACGACCTAAACTAAATTGTCTAACATAAATATCAGAATCTGAAGAACTATCGATCATAGCCATGTAAATTCCAGGAATATTTTTATATTTTCCAGGTTGAACAGCTTGATAATTATCATTCTTTTTATAAATAATTGATTTTCCAGTTCCGTTTGGATCGAATACTGTACAAACATATGGTCCAACTGATAAGTATGTATCACAAACATTTGTCCATTTATCACCACCTTTTAAGTAATAAGATGGAACTCCATTAGCATCACTCATTAAATCTAAGAAATCTTGAGGAATTGGAGAAACTAAATTACTTGATAAGTTATATTTAGCGTAGAATGGTGTACAAGAATTAACTAAAGAGAAAAGTAAATATTCACCATTAGCATCTTGACCTTTTTTAAGTCCAACATTTTTCCAAGCTTGAGCATTGTATCCGTTTCCACTTGATTGATAATAAGAGAATGCGCCTTTTAAAGTTCCTGAACTTGTTAATGAAGTCATTTCAGAACCTCTATAATAGCTGTTTTTCTTAGTTAAAATGTTTTTATATGCAGTGATATAATCATCAACTGTAATGCCTCTATTATTGAATGCAGCAACTGCAGAATTTGTACTAGATGTTGAATATTTAACTCCACCATCTGTTCCTGTTTTAACATAGATTTTATAATTGTTAAACATTCCACTTCCACTATTTGGGTCAAGTTCTGTAACTTTTGAATTATCTACAACACCATTTTCATCAGCATAATCACCAGATAAAGAAACAGGGATTGGATTACCAGTTTTATTAGCATCCATTAATCCAGTCATACTAGAAGTATCTTTAGCTAATAAGTTAACCCATTCATAACCATCTTTAGTTGAGTTAAGTTGAGTACCATATAAACCAGATGAAATATATCCATATAAATCAGCTGTAACACTACCTTGATCATCTAAATAACAAAGGTTAGTTGCACCAGTTCCAATTGCTGAGTGGTAATAATCTTTATATTCTTCGCCCCATGAACCGTCAGTTGAAGTAATTTCATTTCCGTTTTCATCGATGTTTTTTCCACCATTACTATTTAAATCGCCATCACTTAAAACACCAAATCCAAATCCAGGAATATATTGTTCGTTCTTTGTAGGAACAGTAACACGCTTTGATGTAATAGTTTTACCACCATTTTCAAATAATGTTAAACCTGTTAAATGGTTATTAATAGCATAATCTTCAAGCTTACCTAAAATTTCAAGCTTATCATAATAACTTCCAGCTGCATAACTTACAACACCAGTTGCTGTTCTTGCAGGATTAACTGTAAATGTAACAGTTTTTGTTTTTTCAACACCATCACCAGCATTTGTACATGTGATTGTTAATGTAACAGTTTGAGCTTCTTCGCCTTTTTCAACACCAGTAAATGAACATTCACCGTTTAAAGAAACAGTCATTAAGTTTTCATTACTTGATTCGTATTCAAATGTTCCAACAAATGTACTATCGTTATTTGCGTTTTTTGTAGCTTTACCAACAACTGTAGCACTTTCGTTTGTGTAAACATCAATAGGTGCACTTGGATTAGTTTTATCACTTAATCCATTTTGACTAACAACAACGTTCCATGCAGTAACATAATTTGTTGTACTTGGAGTTGGAGTTACACCACCACCATTTCCTCCACCACAACTATTTAAAGCTACTGAAAGTGGTACAGCAGCTAAGCTTATTGCACATAAAGCGACTACTAAACCTTTGTTCTTTTTCATATCTTTAATCCTCCTAATTTAATTTTTCATATTAAACACAATTTGCAAATATATACTATTGTATATATTTTACAAGCAAAAACTTTAAATCTTAATACAAATTTAATATTAAGATATTAACTAATAAGCAATAACAGGTGTGTAAGCTTGAATAATATACACAACAATTAAAGCGATAACAAACACACCACTAGCGACCAAATATGCTAAAAAATAGTGTGTTTTCCCGTGTCTTTCTCTTTTTTTGATTTCGTTATATTCATGTAAATCTTTGTATTTTCTTGTAGCGTTTTTACTAAATATTGTACTCATTGAACTAAAACCATAAGACACAAAATTCAAGTAACCATAAAAGTACATAAATGCAAATAAAGTATATACCAATCCGATTACACTACTTATTGTAAGACCATTTAATCCAGCAACTATACTTCTTTCCATTCCGCTTGATAAAAAATAAGTTAATAAAGTAACGGCAGTTAATATGCATCCTAAAACTAAAAACCTTATTAAATAAGGCATGAAATTTTTAAATCCATATTGAATTGCAACTTTTTTTTCTGGTCTCATAAGAATAAATAAAGAGCCCTTTAAAAGGGCTCTAATATTTTACATTGATTTAAAACTATTTAGTAGAAGTTTTTTTCTTTTTTAAGACAAGAAGTACAACTGCAATAACTCCACCAATTACGATAACTCCAGCAGGAATACCGATTGATAAACCTAATATTACACCCATATTCTTTTCTTCAGTTGGAGCAATTCCACTACCATTTTTATATTTAATAGTGAATTTTCTTCCACTAGTTTCAAATGAGATTGTTGATTGTTCAGTTAATTTAGTAACAACTTCATTACCATCTTTATCTAAAACAACGATACTATTTGGATCAACTGAATCTTTAACAGTTAATGAAACTTTATAAATTCCAAAGTTAGCTTCACTAATTGTTTTACCTTGATAATCATATGGAGTAACAGAATAAGTTCTATTAAAATCATATGATTCATCAGCACTATTTTCATTATCAGTTGCAGTTACTCTAAATTGAGAACCTGGAACTAATACTGTTGATTCAATTAATAAATCAAACTTAGTAGCATCATTAAGATAGAACATATCAAATATCTTGTTACCACTACCATCAGTAATATCGACACTAACTTTACCACTTGCATCATTTTCTAATGCATCTTTAAGTTTGAAATCGATATAATATCCTTCAGCATATGTAGTAATATCACAATTTGTAACACCACCATTAACAGCGATAACTGTTGATCCAGTGCTTGAAGTTCTACTCATATATGTTTCTTTATATTTAAGTCTTATATATTGTTCACCATCTTTTTCAATATATGATTTCGATTGAAGACTTGGAGCTAAAGAATCGATAACAAGGTTAAATTCTTTAGTTTGTGTTGTATGAGTACCTAAAACTTTAAAATTCATTGTTAAAGTATAATTACCATCAACTAATTTTAAGTTCTTGTTATTTCCTTGATATAAAGGAATATAAGCACTAGCTCTATGACAGATAACACCACTATTGACATAGTTACTTGAAACATGTGATTTATATAAATAATTTGTACCAGTGATATCATCTTTAAATGCGCTATCACCAAGTGTATTAACTACTTTTCCATTACTATCTTTAATAGTAATTGAGTTAGATTCAATACTTCTTAATACAAATGCTTGTAAATATAAGACTTCAGAATCTTCTCCACCAGCATAAATTGTATTTGTTTCTTTGTTATAAGTTACAACTCTAGAAGCATTTTTAACATTACCTTTATTATATAAGATATCGCTACTTGCTCTTAAACTATAATATGTATCATAATCCATACCACAAATTGTAGAGCTTACATCCATCTTAGATAATGATAATGATGTATTTTTACCAACATAATTGACTAAATCTGATGGATAGAAGATTTTTTCACCATTTTCATCAGTTGATTCTCTTGAAAAATCAAATTCTTCAATAGCATCAGCAGTTGCATAATCTCCATAAAATCCCATATAAGGAATCGAAAGATCAACATCAGCATCATCTACTGCTGTTAAAGTAATATAACCTTCAAGATATGTACCATTTTCAAATACATCATCAATTGCTTTCTTTTCAGCATCACTTAATGAATCTTCAACAGAAATTGTTGTAGTTCCATTAGCTTTTACAGTGACTGTAGCTAATTCTTTTGTATGGATTAATTCATCTTTTGTAGTTTGGAAAGTATGATCTTCAAATTCGTAATCTGCTGTACGAGTTGGTTCAGTTCCTTCTTCAATAGATTTAGCTTCATCTTTATGGTTATCGTAGTTGTAATACTTTGTTGTATATGGTTTTAATACATTTAAACTTACTTTATATTGTTTATCTGTATCAGAATCATTATGAGCTAAGAATTTAGCAGAAATCTTACCTTGTTTAATTAAAGCATTGTTCTTTAATTCAACTTTAGCTTTGCCAATTCCACTATTTTCTTTAAACGAACCATCATTATTAACTTGTAATCCTTCAAGGTATACATCAGTTGCAATTGTATTTCTTACATCGATTACACCTGCACCTTGTCTTCTTGGAGAATAATTAGCTTTTTCTCCATCGTTTTCAGTTTCACCAGTTAATTTATCAACAACTTTAGTATTTTGATAACTATATTGAGTTGCTGTAGACATTTCTTTCATAGCTAATGTCTTAGCGATTTCTTTACGTTCTTCTTCGCTCTTTCCTTCAGCTAAATCACTTAAAATTAAAGCGTTAGCACCACTAAGGTTAGGAGCAGCCATAGATGTACCATTGTAGTATGCCCAAGCTTTATCATAATATGCTAATCTTCCTGAATATGTATTATCAGTTTTAGCAGTACCTGGAACACAGCTAAGAATGTTACTTCCTGGAGCAGAAATATCTGGATTCATACGTAAATCATATGTAGCACCATCACTAGAATAGTTAGCGACTTGTAATTTATCTGGATTTTCTTCCATTTTCTTTTTAGCAATAGATAAAGAACCACAACCATCATCACTATTTACATTATCTTTAAAATATGCTTTATCTCTATTTAATACGAATACAACAGGGATTTGAGGATATTCATAACCTGAAGAATCACCCCAAGCCATAGAGAAGTTAAATTCTAATGCTGTAGGGTCATTATTAACAACGACTAATCCAGCAAAACCAGCTTCATATGCAGCAGTTGCTTTCTTTGAGAATGAAATATCACCTCTATCAACAACAGCTATTTTACCAGTTGGGTCAAACTCAGCTCCATCATGAACTTTCGAATAATTTTCTTTAAAGTTGCTATAAGCAGCACTGCTACCTAAAATATCACTACTATCAGCACCGGTATATGAACCAATATAACAATAATCAAGATGTTCACCATATTTATCAATTAAAGTTTCAAACTTCATATCATCAGGAGTTTCGTTAGGAGATTTAGCAGTTTTTGCTTCATCTTTATAACTAACTGGTTGAGTAGAACTATCTTTTTTATCAATAATTAAAGCGTTATCATAAAAGTTCTTTTCAAGAGTTGTAGCAGCAACAATCATTGAAGATTCATCATTAGCATAACTTCCTAAAATACCAGTTTCAACCATTCCTGTAGTCCAGTTTGAGTAAGGACCCATTGTAGAATAGTTTTCTTTTCCATCATTACCTGCAGAAATTGAGACATAACATCCATTTTCTTTTAATGTTTTAAAAGCATCCATTGATGAAGATCTATTACTAAAGTCATCAAGATCTGAACCAAGAGACATGTTGATTCCATCAACACCTAAAAGAATACAATCTTCTAAAGCTTCAAGAATATCTGAGTCTCTAGCACCAACTGAAGCAGTTGTTAATCCACTTGATTGAGTAATAGTTTCTCTAAATACCTTCATTAAAACAAGTTGAGCATTAGGAGCGATACCTTTATAATCATCTCCATTTGCAGCAGCGATACCAGCAACGTGAGTACCATGACTATCCCACCTACTTAAAACATCATAATCATTGACGTTATTATGATCACTATCTCCTCCGTAATCATAATAGAATGGAATTTTGTTGTTTTTATAAGTTGAGCCAAGTTCACCTTGAGCAACACCACCTTTTGCACTACCGATTAATTTACCACTATCTTGAATTTCTTTCATATCAGTTTTAGATAATCTAACATCGCTATCATCTAAATCTTTAAACCAAGTGTGATCAATCATAAATGAAGCATCAAGAATAGCAATAACTGTTCCTTTTCCTAAATTTGATTCAATTTCAGAAGTAGGAGCATTCATACTTTGAGCACTATAATTAATTTTTTGCTCATCTTTTAATTCATATGTTTCTTTATCTTTATCATCGAGTTCATCATATCCTTGAGTGACGATATATCCTTCTTCTAAATCTGTTTGTGAAGATTGAGAATTTGTTCCAGCTTCACCAAAAGTATATGTTCTATCTTCATTTACTTTTGTAATACCTGGAATTGATTTAATATCGCTTTCAAGTGAACTATTAGCAGTAATTTTAATAATATTACTTGCATGAGTAAATTGTTCTTTGACTGTGAATTTAAAACCTAATTTGTTTCTAAGTCTACTTAAAATAGTATCTTGAGAAGCTTTAACAGCATCATCATCTCCACATAAAGAATTATCTACTGTTAATAAATAAGTTGTATTTTCATTTTTCCATTCAGGTGTAGTGCTATTTAAATCTAAACCAGCAATAGTAAATGATAAAGCACCTAATCCTAATAATATATATCCAACACGTTTTTTCATATCATTTCCTCCTATAAAGAAATATCCTTATCACTTAAGAAAGTAGATACAAATTCTGGTAATGAAGTATCATTAATAGAAGTTAATTCATTTGAATATCCTCTATAAGTAGACATATTTAATAACCATAATTCAAGAGAAGAAACACTAATAACTTCGTTTGTTGTTTCATCTATTTCATATGTTGGACAAATAATAGCGCTATTAAATTGAGATTTATAACTGCTATATTCACTTCCTAAAATTGCTTCACCTAAAAGTTTCATTGTATCACCATCATAACTAATAATAAATGGAGCAGTATCAGTTGATAATCTTGATTCAATAAACCATGTAGAAGCATATTTTTGCTCAGTTAATAAACATCCGATTTCTTCAAAAATAAATCCATAAGATAAATCACTTTCAGTTCCATCAGCTTCTAATGCTGTATATTCAAATAAATTGAAATCAGTAGGATCTGCTACTACAGTTTGTTTTGTTGTAGGATCTGTATAAGTCTGTAAATCGATATATTCAGTAGTAAATTCAAGTTTATCACTAAATTTATCTGTTGTTGCATCATAACTTGGTACAGCACAAACTGAATAAATACCTTTTCCATCAGGTGTGAATGGTTTTTTTGCATCTTCTGTATCTTCAGCGAATAATTCAGCTAAAGCTGTATTTGCTGTTTGACTTGCAAAATATCCACATGAGAATGGAATTAATCCAGTTTGAGAATAATATAATTTTCTATAATAATTACTTGGTTCAAACCAAATAAAATTATCACCAAATAAGATGTTATATGATGTAAATGTTTCTCCACCATAAGAACCTCTTAAAGTCATTGTGTAGTTATGTAAAGGAGCTTCAAAAATTTCTTTTAATTGAGGAACTTTAACACAATCATCAATATTTGTATCAAATGATCTTTCATCATAATTCATATAGTCATCTAATTCAGATACACTAGCTAATCCAATATTAGAAACATAAACTGAAGTATAACCATATCCACCTAAATTACCTTTCATTGAAAGATAACTTGTTCCATCTGTTTCAATGTCGATTGTAGTTAAGATAGAGATTAAAGAATCGCTCCATCCACATAATTCTAAAAATTTATCTGCAAATGGGTTATTAGCAATAGAATTTGTCCATGTTTCATTATCTGCACCAGCATTAGCATCAACTTCATCTTTATCTAAAACTACTTCAATAACAAATTTACCATTTTTAGTAGTTGTAGGAATTTCTACACTCTTAAATATATCAAATACGCTAGCTAAATCAGCTTTATACCATTTTTCTTTATCAGATAAAACTTTTCCTGGAGTAGGGTAACCTTTATCATCTAATTCAGCTAAATTAACTTGATACACACCTTTTTGATAGTTTACATAAGCGATGTTACTTTCTTCAGAAAGTCCTCTTTCTTCTTCTGCTTCATCAGCTGCACTCTTTTTATATGTAATCTTATTAAAATAATCATTAGTAACAATTTCTTTATAATGGAATCCATATTCATTAACTGTTGTAGCAACAGTGTTATAAATTTCAATTTCATAATTTCTTGTATTTTCTAATGTATTCATGATGTTACTAAATGAGTTATTAACAGTACTTACTGCAATTGTAAAATAAACTGATTGATAACCATCTTTATAAACTTCAACTAAGAAATTACCTTCTTTATTTAATTTTTCACCATTTTTAATTGATAAGTTATATTGACCTTCAACTAAAGTAATTCCACTTCCTTGTTCAACACCATTTTTATAAGTAGCAATTGCTAATGAAATACCATTAGTATTAAATTTTTCACCTACTTTATAACTTAATTTTCTAGGTAATTGTCTGATAACTAACTTTTTAACTGCGACATCACCTACATAAATTTTAAAACTTGCTGAAACATATCCGCTTTTTGTAACAACAACATCAAATTCACCATCTTTATCTAAAGTTGCTCCATTAGCAATTGATGTTTTATAATCTTCGATCAATACGCTTTCTGTGTTACTTAAATATTGTCCATCAGCTTTTTTGCCATAAACAACTAAACCTGTTAAATCAAGACTTTCTCCAACGCTATATGTTGTTTTTGTAGGTTCACTATCGATATATAAAGAACCATTTGTTGAAAGTGAGCATGAGGATAATAAACTTACTCCTCCTACACTTACTAAACCACATACAAGAGCTGTTGATAATGCTAAAACACTTTTAATTTTTAACCTCTTCATTGGCTTAACCTCCTCTTTAAATCTTAAAAATAATATAGACAAAATAGTTTTTGTAAAGAGAAATATAAATTTCTTAATACAATTTTAATATTATATATTAAATATAAGTTTATTCATAGTTAATATAACATTAAATTTTAGATAAAAA
>CAVDQJ010000142.1:0-8894 GCA_963611005.1 bacterium
TTAAATTTATCTAATTGACAAATGCCTTTTAATTTGGTTAAATATATCGGGTTATATATTATTTATAATATATATGTTTGATTAATAAAAGGAGTTTGTATATGAAGAAAAACGGAAAAAGACAAAGCGTATTTATCCCATCAGTAATATCTGCTGCAGTAGTCATTACAATAGCTTTAATGCTTGATTTAAATGGTTGTAGTATTAAAAAACAAGATCAACCAGTTACTCCAACTGTATTAAGCTATGATATTGAATCTAGTTTTACTGATAGTGAAATTATTATTACTAATAGTAATGGAACAATTATTTCTAAAGCTCAAGAAGGTGAAAAAGTTTACATTAAAAAAGTAAATACTAAAATTAAAAACATCTTAGTTAATGATGATATTATTGTTTATGATGCAACTACAGATAGATTTGTATTTACAATGCCTGCTAAAAATGTAAAAGTTACATTAGAATATTATACTTATCATAGTATTACAGTATCTAATGAAGGTCATGATAGTACAACAGTTACAATTAAAAATTCAAATGGTAACGAAATCGATGAAGCAATTGATGGAACATTAGTAAGCGTTTATGTAAATAATAGTAGCAATACAGAATTTGTTACAGGTGTTTTATATAATGGAAATATGATGACATATTCAAATGGTAAATATACATTTGAAATGCCTAATGCAGATGTAGTTATTACTCTTCAATATGGTAATCACAATAATATTTCTGTTTCTTCTTCAGTTCATCAAGATACAAGTGTAGTTATTGAAGATAGCGAAGGTAATGAAATTACTTCAGCATTAGAAAACGAAGAAGTATATGTAACAGTTACTACTACAAATGATACAGAAATCATCACTGGAGTTACATATAATGGAACAAATATCACATCAGTTACAGGAAATACATATATGTTCTTAATGCCTGCAACTAGTGTTGAAATTTCAGTTACATATCAAAATATTTATAGCATTTCATTAAGCGATGCAATTCATGAAACTACAGCAGTTACTGTTGCTGATAAAGATGGTAATCCAATTACTTCTTCATTAGCTGGTAATGAAGTTGTATTAACTGTTAATAATAGTTCAACTATAGAAGATATTGGTGCAGTTACATATAATGGAACAGCAATACTTGAAAATGGTGGAGTATATAAATTTACAATGCCTGAAGAAAATGTAGTTATCAGTGTTGATTATGATTATTTACACACAATTAATTTAAGTAGTGGAATTCATACTGATACAACTGTAAAAATTAAAGATAAAGATGGTAATGCAATTACTTCAAGTATGAAAAATGAAGAAGTAACATTAGAAGTATCTACTAAAAACGAATGTGAAGTTATTAGTGCTGTTAAATATAATGGAACTACAATTACTCCTAGTGATGGCAAATATACATTTATCATGCCAAATGAAGATGTAACAATCACAGTAGAATATGAAGATTTGTATTTATTAAGTACAAGTGATATTCATAGTGGTACTAAAGTTCAATTTAAAGATAGTGATGGAAATACAATTACTAGAGTTAAAAAAGGAACAACAGTATATGTTGAAGCTTCTACAACTAGTACAACAGAAATCATTAGTAAAGTTAAATATAATAACTCAACATTAACTTTAAAAGATGGTAAATATAGTTTCACTATGCCTTCAAATAATGTTGTTGTTACTATTGATTATGAAAGTTTATATTCAATTTCATTAAATAGATCAATTCATTCTACAACATCAATTTCTATTAAAGATAGTAGTGGTAAAGCTATTACAAATTCATTAGCTAATAAAACTATTACATTAGAAGTTAGTGATACAAGTACTACAGAATTAATTAAAGCTGTTAAGATGAATGGAACTGAATTATCTAAAAATAGTTCAGGTAATTACACATTTACAATGCCTTCTAAAAATGCAGAAATCACTGTAGAATATGAAACTTTATATACAATTACTAAATCAAGTGAAATTCATTCTGATACTACATTAACTATAACTGATAAAAATGGTAATGCATTAACTAATGCAACTGCAGGAACTGAAGTAAATGTTGTAGCAACTACAACTAGTTCAGTAGATGTTATCAAATCAGTTAAATATAATGGAGTTGCTGCAACATTAACTGATAATAAATATAAATTCACTATGCCAAGTGAAAATGTAACAATTACAGTAGAATATGAATCTCCATATACATTAGAAGTTTCTTCTTCAATTCATAGTGGTACAACTGTTCTTATTACAGATGATGAAGGAGATATAATTACTAATGCTTTTGCAGGTAGTAATGTAAATTTAGAAGTTTCTACAACATCTTATAGTGAAATCATTAAATCAGTTAAATATAACGATACAGTAATTACTCCAGTTGATGGTGTTTATAGTTTCGTTATGCCAAATGAAAATGTAACAATCACAGTAGAATATGAAAGTTTATATACATTAGAAGTTTCTTCTACAGTTCATAGTGGTACAAATGTAAATATTACAAATAAAGATGGTGGTAATCTTATGAATGCTTTAGCAGGAACTGAAATTCATGTTGAAGTTTCTACAACTAGTACATCAGAAACTATTAAAGGTGTTAAATATAATGGTATAGATGCTACATTAGATAATGGTATATATAAATTCACTATGCCAAGCGAAAATGTTGTAATTACAGTAGATTATGAAACAAAATATACTTTAACTGTTGACCCATCAGTATTAAGTGAAACAACTATTAAATTTAGAGATGAAAATGACAACGAGATTACTAGTGCTTATGCTGGTACAACTGTTAATGTTGATGTAACTAACTTCTCTGATGAATATGTTACAAAAGCAATTAAAGTTAATGGAACAACTATTGAAAAAGACTCATTAAATAAATATTCATTCACTATGCCAAGTGAAAATGTAGTAATCACAGTAGAATATGATCGTTTATATAATTTAACAGTAGGCGAAGTTCATGCTACAGATAGTACAGTTAGAATTGAAGATGCTGCTGGTGAAGAAATTTCTAAAGCTAAAGTTGGTGATGAAATTTATGTTAATGCTACAACAACAAGTACTACAGAAACTATTGGTGGTATTTCTCATGATGGTATTAAAGTAACAACTGCTGAGACTGATGGAAGATATAAATTCACTATGTTACAAGGTGATTGTACTATCGACATCATTTATAAAAATGAAATTGTTCAAGATTTAAATAACTATGTCGTTTATGGTTCAGATAGTAATGGTTCTATAAATTGGCAAGATCCTGAAGCTAGTGCTAACTATGGAGATATTATGTATATTTGGTTTAATTCAAAAGTGGTTAGTAATGTAAAAGTTAATAATGTCGAATGTACAGAATATAATATTGATCAAGGTTCAGGTGTTGTTCTTAAAGTTTATAAATTCACAATGCCAAATACAGTAGCTACAATTACTTACGATATAGTAAGTTAATTTGTATAAAAACTAAACAATTAAAAAAGACTTTGAATTAAATTTCAAAGTCTTTTAATATTAGAAATCAATATGTTTTTGATTTAATACTTCAAGTAATTGGTCGTATGGAAGTGGTTTACTATAGTAGTATCCTTGAATACGTTCACAACCAACTTGAGTTAAGAAATCTAAATGTTCTTCAGTTTCAACACCTTCAGTAAGTGTTCTAATCTTTAAATCTTTTGCCATAGATACAGTATGTTTAACAATGGTTTTAGATTTATCATTAAATGTTTTTAAAAATGCCATATCGATTTTAATTTCATCAAATGTAAAGTCTTTTAAAACATTTAATGATGAATAACCTGCACCAAAATCATCCATCCAAACTTCGTATCCTGCATCTTGGAATTGTTTAACTGCTTTATTGATTAATTTAGCATCACTCATTGTAACAGATTCAGTTATTTCTACACATATAAGTTTTTTATCAATGTTATATTTATTAACTGCTTTTTCAACTTCTTCAAATGGTTTACAAGATAAGAAGTCATTTCTAGATAAGTTAAATGATGTTTGAACTACTTTATGATTTAAATCTAATTCTTTTCTTAAATTCTTACATATTTCATTGATAACAA
Organism: bacterium; assembly: GCA_963611005.1. Lineage (GTDB taxonomy): Bacteria > Bacillota_I > Bacilli_A > RFN20 > CAG-826 > Onthovivens. The sequence continues at coordinate 4,079 of CAVDQJ010000142.1, forward strand.
AAACATCTATTTTATATATCAAATTATTTTCTTCTAATACTTGAATAAATTCTCCAGGATTCATAAATCCATATTTTGGATCTATCCATCTTGTTAAAGCTTCCATAGCACATAATTTTTTAGTAGAAGTAGAAACAACTGGTTGATAATATAATTTTATATAGTTATTTTTAATTGCTTCGTCTATATGGTCGATAATATATCTTTGTTTTTCATTCTTTTCTTTTAATTCTTCATCGAATTTTTTAATATTTATATTATTTACTTTCTTTATTTGTTGACATGCAAATTGGGAGTAGTCGATATTTGTTTCTACATCGATATTAGTATCATAACTAACATATCCAGCTTTAATATCTAATCTAAAATCATAATTGAAACTAGAAGATTTTTTAAAAGTTGTATTTATCTTTTTAATAACTACATTTTCATCACCGCTCTTTTTATCAAATACAATGAAATGATCATCACCAAATCTAGAAATTAATGGGGTTTTAAATGTGTTTTTTAAAATATTAGCAAAATCTTTTAAGGCTTCATCTCCAGCTTTAACACCATATTCAAGGTTAAATATTTTGAAGTTAGAGAAATCAAAATATATCATAAATCCTTCTTTATTTTCTAAATTCTTAATTTCATTAACAAAGTGAGAAGTAGATAATAAACCTGTTAATCTATCATAATCTAATTGTTCAGTTAAAGTTACATCACGAACAAATATCATAGCGTCATTTTTATAACCATGTATTGTTTTGTTGTTAAAAACAATGATAGTTTGTAATCTTCTAACTTCTCCATTAATAATAAAATTAGATGTTAATGTTAAAGAAGGAGCATCAGTATTATTAGAATATAATCTAGTATGATTTAAGATTGTTAAAAATGCTTCTTGGCTTTCAATAGATATATATCTTTTAGCAAATATATTAACTAATTCATCAAAATTTTCTTTAGCATCATTAAAGTCTTGTTTAAATGCTTCAGTTACTTTAAATGTAGTAAATTTATTCTTTACTAAATCTACATAGTATTCAGCTATATTATCATTAGTAATTGTTTCTCTAAACTTATCGTATTGTTCTAAAATCTCTGCTTTATTTTTTTCTTCATCAGAAACAGTAGAAGTTTCAAGTATTCCCATAACTTGAATTGGTTTATTTTGTTTATTGTATTTATTTACTTTTAAAGTGATATGGAAATATTCGTTATTTGTATCTTTTCTTTTAAAAACAAATGAGGAATTATTATGTTTTTTATTAATTCCTTTAAATGAATTGATAACTAATTCTTGTTCATTTTCATTTACAAGTTCTAATGGAAATGATTCTAATGCTTTAGTGTATACCATTCTATTTATATTATATTTTTCCATAGTATTTTCTGGGAAAATAATTAAATTTAAAAGAGGATAGTACCAGAATATTCCTAAATTAACATTATTTAAATTCTCTTGATAAGCATATCTATCAACAATTGTTCTATTTGTTAATAATGGTTTAATACTTAAAGATACTGCTTTTAATATCTCTTTATCTTCATCATTCCAAACTCTATCCATTCCTTCTTTAGCTTGGAAAGAAACAAAAGCAAAACAATTTTTATTTTCTAAAAAACCGTAAGCTAAATTATTTTCGCTTAATGCTCTTTTATAATTACTAATATCACCTTTAAATATAGTAAAACCATCTTTTTTAAATAAATTTGCTAATTTCTTTTCAAATATTTCTGGAAATAAAATAAGATTAAAATCCATGATTCCTTGAAAAGGACCACTAGAAACATATGGATACATATATTGGTTTTTAGCAGCGGTTTGTTCGCATACATAAATATGTTCTAAATTTAAATTATTTGCTATTGAGTCTAAAAAAGAAATAACTGTATCATTAGATACATTTGTTTCATTAAGTAATTTGTTGTTGAAATCGGCAATAATGGTTTTAATTTTGTCGTTCATAATTTTACCTATCGTAAATATTATAATCCAAAAAAATTTAAATTAAATATTAAAAATAATTTAGTTTGATAACTTATTTATTAATGTAGTAATTTCTATATCAGTCATGCCACCATCTTTTAAATATTTTTTAGCATAATCAACATATGAAACACTTGAAGAAGTAGTACCATAATTTTCTTTTAAATAATCCATAAATGAATCAAAATATAAATTAACTATAGCATCATATTTTTCTTTAGTTGTAGTTTTACTAACTTTATAGTAGTTATAATATGTTTGCATATAATCACTACACATCTCATCATATGTAGCTCCACATAATGCTTCTATTAACATACAAACAAAACCCGTTCTATCTTTTCCTTCCATACAATGGACATAATATGGAGATGATTTAGACATTAAAAATCTTAATCCAGTAACAACACTAGATTTATATGCATCACTTGAATATCCTGATCCCATTGCTAAAGGAATATCATTTCCATTAGTAATTAAATCTTTAGTATATGTAGATTCAAAATCACTATTAGCCATATACGTAGTTAAATCTTCACTAGAATCAGCTAAATCCATAATAGATTTTATATTATTCTTTTTAAGTAAATTATCTGTTATTTTAGCTCTTTTTCTTGAATTATCAACAGGAGAAGCGCCTCTATAAATGACATTTTCTTTTAAAGAACCACCTTTAAGTGCTCTAAAATTAGAAAATTCTTCATCGCTAGTATATTGATCTCTTTCTAAAGAATATGATTGAGATAAAGCTTCTTGAGTAACTATATATTTTTTAGATGTATTTAAATAAATATTAACAGTATCTTGTTCACTTAAATTAGCACTATCCCAAATACCTATATTGTTATAAGTGATAATAATATTTAAATCAGAAGGATATGCTACTACAACAGGTTCACCATTTTTAACATAATATCCATCATAATATGGAATATCATTTAATTCAAAACCATTAGAGAATTTAATATTTAAACTATCTCCTAAATTGATACCTAAAGAAGATAATTCCTCTTTAGTTGTATAAACATTACATGAACCAAATTTAGTATTTTGAGAGATTTGTATATTTTCTTTTTTAATTACTTGATTGTTACAACTTGTAGCAATAACAGCAACACTTAGTAGTGGTATTATTTTTTTAAGTTTCATAAATAAATATCCCTTCTTTTAAATTATTATATCATTTTTATCTATAATCTATTATTATCATTAAAGTAGAAATAGGAGCTTTTCCTCCATCGAGAGTTTTACAATGAACATATACAGTAGCAAAATCGATATCATTCATTTTTGCAATTAAGAAAGCACCTCTTGATGAAGCATTTTCAGTATCAGGAGGGAAATCGATATATGTTTTACTTGTTTCATCAACATAGTAATAAAAACTTCTATCTGTAGCGTTTTCTGGTAATATTTGAGTCTTAAATATATAAGGCATATAATGAACATCGTTATAAATTACTTCTTGAGATTCATCATAAACCAATACCATTTTAGCGTAGTCAGTATCGGTTTGTTCTGCGTATTGACTATCATCACTAGGAAGAATAGTAACTGAATCGATATAAACTTTAGGTACGATACCTTGTGGTTTAGTACCAAATATTGCTACAAATATAATAGCTACAACACTAATAGCAGTGACTAAAACAGAGACTATCTTTTTCATAATGATTCTCCTTTTGTGTATACATATTTAATTTTTCTAATATAGCTAAATATGTTATAAGCTAAATATAAAATACCGATTAATAATAATTTAAAACTAGATGTCATTTGAATTGAATTAATCCATACAATTGAATCACTTGTAAATAAATAAAATAATACTGTAACTAAAATAGAAGTGATAAAACACATTATTATTGATCTATTTTCGTTATTTGATAAGAAATTAACATCTCCAAAAGTGGATTTAGGATTTGTAAAATCAAGTGATGCACTATAAAGAAGATGGCCAATATAAATAAATAATATACCTAATCCTAATATTAAATTTTCTACTAATAATTCTTTACGTAATGAAGCGATAATAATATAAGAAATAACAATAGATATACTACCTAATAGTGATGGTAAGATTATTTTAGATGTTAATAAGAAGTTATTTTTAACTGGATATGTTCTAGCGATTTTAAAAGCACCACCTTCATTAGAATATATATTAGCTATTAAAGCATTAGCTGATAATGTAATTAATAATGTTATCAATAACATAGCAACTTGTACTAAAGATAAACCATATGAATTTAAATCCATTGCCATAAATATTTTACATATCAATGATAAAAGAAGTGGTAAAGATATAAATATTGAAGTATATGCTGGAGCTATTTTATTATCTTTAACAAATAACAATAATTCTTTATATAATTGAGAAACAATAGGGTTTTTAATATTTGTTTTATTATTTTTAATTTTAGCTTTAGCGTCTAATTCATCATTACCTGATGTTAAACGTAAATAAAATGGAGTAGCTAATGATAAAGAAATAAAATATAAAATAGGTATTAAACATATAAATACGATAAAGGTATATAATCCTCCAATACCTATACCACTAAAATATTTAAATACATATCCATTAAAACCACCTAAATACATTAAAGATGTTTGATAGAAGAAAGATAAGTTATTTGTATACCATTTTAATCCATCTTGAATCATATTAAAGTATGGACTCCAGTTGGTAAATATATCTATTTTTTCTGGTATTATTGATATCAATAAAGATACTAAAGTGACAATAATTAAAATAATTAAAGAATAGAATATTCTTTTAATAACTGGATATGTAATAAATGATTTTTTAATGAAATAAATTGGAATAGATATAAT
>CAVDQJ010000143.1:0-5224 GCA_963611005.1 bacterium
AATTGATACTTGTAAAAGATTAAAAATTGATAAAAAAGAAAGAGATAATAAAATAAAAGATATATTAGTTAAATTAGGATTTAATGATATAGATTTTTTATTAAATAAATATCCTTTTGAAATATCTGGAGGAGAAGGGCAGCGTATTGCTATAGCTATGGGTTTATTATCTAATGATGTTAAGTTAGTAATTTGTGATGAATTAACTAATGGATTAGATAGTAACAATAAATATAATGTAATGGATTTAATTACTTCTTTATTTAAAGATTCATCTATTGTATTAATTACACATGATTTAGATATTTTAAAATACACTAATAAGATATTAATTATGAATAATGGAATTTTACAGGAATATGGTAGTAGTAAAGATATCTTACTAAATAGTAAACATCCATATACTAAAGCAATATTATCTTCTTTAAATAATGAATTAATAAATTATGAATATTTAAAAGAAAATGATAGTAAATGTCCATTCTTTTCTTATTGTAAGCATAGTAAAGATGAATGTAAAAAAGATATAAATATTAAAAAAGATAACGAACATATTTGGAAGTGTATTTATGATTAAAGTAAATGGAATCTCAAAGAAGTTTAATGAAAAAACTATATTAAATAACGTATCTTTTATAATTAATGATAAAGAAATTGTAGGTATTTGTGGAAAATCTGGAGAAGGTAAATCTACATTAGGAAAAATATTAGCAGGATTTATTAAATATGATAATGGAGATATATATTTAGATGATATTAAACTTGAAAATGGGAAATTAAATAAAGATATAAAGATTATATTTCAACAAGTATTTGCATCTTTAGATCCTAAACAAAAGATAATTAAAGGTTTAAAAGAAGTTATTTTATATAACAAGTTAGCTACTAAAGATAATGTAGATGATTATATAGATGAATTATTAAAATTAATAGAATTAGATAAAGATATATTAAATCATTTACCATCTCAAATATCAGGAGGAGAGGCAAGTAGAATCGTTATATTAAAAGCTTTGATATTTAAACCTAAATTACTGATATTAGATGAATCTACAAGTATGTTAGATAGTTTAACTGAAGTAAATATATTAACTAAAGTTAAAGATATTGTTAAAGAATATAATGGTTCAATTTTAATAATTTCTCATGATGAAAAATTATTAAATTTATATTGTGATAAAGTTTATAAATTAGAAGAAGGAGATTTAAAAGAATATGAAAAAACAAATTAAAATACTATATGTTTTCCCACTTATTTTAACTATATTTAGCTGTTCTTCAAATAGTGATAATGTTATTAAAATTGGTACAACTACAACAATAGAAAAAGCTACAAGGGACGAATATAATTACGATTTATTAGCTAGTGGAGTTAGTGAAATTCCTTTAGTTAGTAAAGATAGTAATGGAAATTATGAAGGATTAGTTTGTGATTATATAACTAATGATTCTAAAACTTGGACATATACAGTTAAAGATAATTTAAAGTGGTCTGATGGAAATAAAGTAACAGCATATGATGTTTTATATTCTTTAGAATATGATTATAGTGCTAGTAAAAAAGTATTATTTACTACATCAAGTGAAGTTGGAACATATTCATCGTATTCTATAGATGAAAATAATAATTCTTTAACTTTAGTATTAGAAGAAGCTAATGTTAAAGAATTGGATAATATGACTACTTTTAGAATTAGACCATCTCATATTTATAAAGATAATGAAAATGTAACAACTGATGAAGCTAGAATTACATGTGGTCCATATGTTTTATCTTCATTTGATAAATTAGCTAATATATTAACATTTACTAAAAATGAATATTATCCATATAAAGTTAATAAAGAAAAAATTATATATAAATTATATTCTTCTGAAGATGTTTTATATTCTTCTTTAATTAATGGAGATATAGATATGGTTTTTAATTATAACATTGGTGTTAGTAGTACATATCAAGATTTATTATCTAATAAAGATAATATAAATTTAGTTGGTGTAGTTGCTTCTAATTGTCCTGCAATGTTAACATTTAATAACAAAAAAGGTATGTTTTCCGATATCAATTTAAGAAATGCAGTAAGTTACGCTTTAAATTATGATCAATTTAAAACATATTTTGGAAGTAAATATTCAACTACTCCAAATAGAAGTTTTGCTCCTAGTGGACTAGTAGGGTTTAAAGAAACTAGTAAATTAGTAACAGATAATGCTTTAGCAGATTCTTATATGAAAAAAGCAGGATATAGTAAAGTTAATAATTATTATGAAAAAGATGGAACTGTTGCTTCATTTACTTTAACAATAAATGCTAAAAAACAAGCACATATTAGTTATGGTGAATTTGTTAAAACTCAACTTGAATCTTTTGGTATTAAGGTTAATTTAGAGACTTTAGATTCAACTCATTATAATGAAAAAACATCACATAAATTTGCTAATAGTGGAGAACATGGTTATAAAGAAATAACTATGGAAGCTGCTATTATGGGTTATACAGCTTATGGTATGAAAGATTTTGGTGGAATGTATATAAACGGGAACAATACTACTCAAGGAGGAGCAGAAGTATATAGTTCTACACTTGATACTATAATGAATAATTTATCTAATTCTAAAACACTAGATGAATATAAAAATAATGCTTATTTATTACAAGATTTTTATGCTGAAAATATACCTGCTATTGCTTTGTATTGGGATAATATTTTCTATGTTTATAACAATAAATTAAATGATGTAGTTATTGATTCAAACTTCGGATTAAATAACATTCATAATTTTATTAAATAATAAAAAGAGATAAGAAAACACTATGAAAAAGTACTTAAAACATATTATAGTAGCAGTTGTTAGTTTTCTTTTTATAGTGTTTTTAAATTTCCTTTTACCTAGACTTCTTCCTGGAGATACTATTGGATATTTAACTGGTATTGATGAAGCTAATATGTCTACTGAAAAATATAATTATTATTATCATGCATTACATTTAGATGAAAATATATTTACTCAATTTGGTTATTATTTAAAATCATTATTTGATGGGACACTAGGTTATTCATATAAAAAAGAAATGAATGTATCTACTTTAATAGGAGAAAGAATAGTACCTACTTTATTAATTTGCATACCTGCATTAATAATTTCTTATTTAATCTCTATAACATTAGGTATTAAATCTGGTTTAAAAGAAAACTCAATATTAGATAAAACAATGAGTATAACATCTATTATTTTAAACTCTATACCTGGATTTGTTATCACTTTAATTATAATAATTGTCTTTAGTTTAAATAGTAAATTATTTCCTAATAATGGTCTTGTAAGTGGAGAATATTCTCCTACAAGTTTTTATTATTATTTAGATTTTATTTACCATTTAGTTTTACCTGTTTTATGTTTAATTTTAATATTAACTCCAGCAAGATTTTTATTAATTAGAAATCTTTCTAGTTCTATAAAAGATTCAAAAACCATATCATTTGCCACTCAAAGAGGCTTATCTACAGCTACAATTGAATATAAGTATGTACTTCCAAATATAATATCTCCAATTATAACTAATATTGGTTTATCTATAGGAATTATATTTGGAAGTACAATAATTATTGAAAATATTTTTTCTATTAACGGAATAGGAAAATTATTAAATGAAGCTATATATACTTTAGATTATCCTTTAATGCAAGGACTATTATTTGTTACAAGTTTAGTTATGACTTTAGCAGTTATAATATCAGATATATTATGTATTTTAGTTAATCCTAAAATAAGGAAGAAGGTATAGTGTTATGAAGAAAAAATATTTACCTTTCTTAATTATAGGATTAGTAATATTGGGTTTATTTATATTTATTTCTATATTTCCTAATGTATTTACAAGTTATGATAGAAAATATAGTTTTGAAGCTAATTTACCTAGTAGTTTTGAACATATTTTAGGTACAAATTCACTTGGATATGATATATATACCGAATTAATTTATGGTACAAAAGATACATTAGTTATAGGTTTATTATCTAGTTTATTTACTATGATAATTGGTATATTAATTGGATCTTTAGCATCTTTAAAAGGAATAGTAGGTCATATATTTTCATTTATCATTGATATGTTTATTCTTTTACCTAATTTAATTATTTTAATTGTTTTAGCATCATTTTTAGGTAGTTCATCGTTTAATTTAATATTATTGATATCTTTATTTTCTTGGGTAAAAACTGCTAAAGAAATTAAAACTAAAATATTAACAATAAAAGAAGAAGATTTTATTAAAAATTGTTATATGTATAACTATTCTAAAACTCATATATTTATATATCATATAATACCTAATTTATTTGATATTATATTATCTAGATTTTTATTAACAGTTACTGCATGTATCTTAAAAGAATCTACTTTATCTTTCCTTGGATTTGGAGATTTATATTATCCAACTTGGGGAGTAATGATTAATTTAGCATATCTTAGAGGTAGTTTAATAAATGGTAATTATTTATATTTATTATCTCCAAGTATATGTATATCTTTAGTATCTATTTCATTTTATTTTATATCTATTTATATTAAGAAAAGAAATGAAATCATAGAGGATTTATAGGAGATTTTAAATATGAAAGACAATTTTATTACTCATTCACATAATGGAAAAACACATACTCATCCGATTTTATCACATATTAGATCTACTCCAGCTAAAGAGATATTTTTAAAAGACGAAGTAATAAATGATGATGAACTTGTTGAATATGCTAGAAGTGATTTTAATAGCAACACACATGATTTATCTAAAAGATTAAAATTAATTGATTGTTTAAATCTTCAAATGAGATATCGAGATGTAATTGAAATATGTATTGAAGGATTAAAAGAATATCCAAATGATTATGCATTAAATAGAGTACTTGCAATTAGATATATGTCTACTTGTCAAAATGATAAATGTTTAAATATATTAAAAAAATTAGAAAACGAAACTAATGATGAATTAGATATCTCTTATAAATTAGGTTTAGTTTATTATTATTTACAAGACTATAAATTAGCAAAAGAATATTTTATTAAATGTTTTTCTTTATCAAGTAATGATGATGAAATGTATGTAGCAAGTTTATATTGGTATTTAATGTGTTTAGTAGAAAATAATGAGGATATCATATCGAATTTGAATAAATATAATAAAGATATTCATGTATCTCACCATATTGGTTATAAGTTAGC
>CAVDQJ010000143.1:5297-8681 GCA_963611005.1 bacterium
AAGAATCTAATATTGATAACTTAACTAGAGTTATATATCTATATGGATTATATGAATATTATTTATATAAAAATGATAATAAATCAGCTAAAGATATATTTTATGAAGGATTAGCTTGTGATGAATATTGGTCTAGTTTTTCTGGTCTAGCTTTTTGGAATAAATACATACATAATAAAAGATAAATAATTAACTAAAAAATAATTTACTATTATTATTTTTAAATGGTGTAAAATATATATAAAGTTGTTTTTAAATTTGTAAGGAGAAACAAATATGTCAAAAACAAGAGTTTTATATAATGGTAAAATTTATACTGTTAACAAAAATCAACCTTGGGCTGATGCTGTCGTTATTGAAGATAATAAGATTATTTATGTTGGGGATAATGAAGGAGCTAAAAAATTCATTAAAGAAGATACTTTAGTTGAAGATTTAAAAGGAAAATTAATGACTCCTGGATTAATTGATGGACATTTACATGCTTTAAGTGCTGCATTATTTAATTGTGTTATCGTTTTCCCTCATTCTAATTCAATGGAAGAAATTTATTCAATTGTTAAAAAGTATATGGATAAACATCCTGATTTACCTGCATATTTAGGTATGGGATGGAATGATATGATGTTTGGAGAAAAAGGTCCAAATAAAAAAGATTTAGATGTTATTTGCAAAGATAAACCTATGGTTTTATTGTCTGCTAGTGGACATTGTGCATGGACTAACTCTAAAGCTTTAGAAATTGCAAATATTACAAAAGATACTAAAGATCCAGATCCAGATGGAGGACATTTATTCTATAGAGATAGTGAAGGAAATCCTACAGGATATGTTAAAGAATCTATTTGTGAAAATATGATTTTATCAAAAGGACAATATGTTCCACTTACAATGATTGGCGAAGCTGCTGTTGAACTTGGTAAGAAATGTGCAAGTCTTGGTTTAACTTCATTAGTTGATTGTGGAAATTATGATTTCTTTGAATTTGTAATGAGTGAAGATTTAAGAGGAGAAATCGAACATCCAGATTGCCCTGTAAGACTTTGTGCATGTGGTTTAATTGGTAATAGTGTTAATGCTAATGAAGCATTTAATGAATCAGTTAGATTAAAAGAAATGTTTAAGAGCGATAATTTAAAAGTTACATTCTTTAAATTATTAAATGATGGAACATTAGAAAATTTCTCTGCTGCATGTCCTAATCCATATCCAGGAGAAAAAACTATTCAACCTACTTTCACAAAAGATCAACTTGTTTATTGGGGTGAAAAATGTGCTAAAGCAGGATTAGATATTAATGTTCATGCTATTGGTTCATCTACAGTTCATGTTTTACTTGAAGCAGCAGGTGAATTACGTAAAAAAGGTTATAAAGATATGAGAATTGTATGTTCTCACTCAGCATATGTATTCCCTGAAGATTTAGGATTATTTGCTAAATATGATGTTATTGCTAATTCTACTGCATGTTGGTTCTCTGCAACACCACCTGAATCTAGTGATATAGTTTATAGTATTACACAAGCTAAATCATATCCTATGAAATCCATTAAAGATAGAGGAGCAAGATTATCTTTAAGTTCTGATTATCCTACTGATATGACTGCATTCTTACCTCTTCCTAATTTTGAAGTTGCTATTACTCGTCAACCTTTAGGAGATAGAAATGCTCCTATATGTGAAGTAGAAGAAAGATTATCATTAGAAGAAGTAATTGAAGCTTATACAATTAATAATGCTTACGAAATGAGAATGGAAGATAAGATTGGTTCAATTGAAGTTGGTAAATACGCTGATTTAGTTGTATTTAATGAAAACTTATTTGAAATTGATCCATATACAATTCATGATGTTAAAGTTTATGAAACAATCATGGATGGTGTTACAAGATTTAAATTAGATTAATAATTTAAATATAATAAGTAATAAAAACTAGGTTAAATACCTAGTTTTTTTAAATTAAAATAAATACATTAAAACAATACCTAAAGTAGAAAATATTAATGCAATAGGAGTAATAATAACTCCATATTTAATAAATGAAATAAAGTTAAATTTAACATCATATTTTTTTAATATTGACATCCACATAATACCAGCTAAAGCTCCAATTGGAGTGAGATATGCACCAATATTTGATCCAATAATAGTAGAAAATATAGCTAATTCACTTTGATTTTCTAATATTGAAGAATATAAAACAGACATAGGTATATTATTAATAACATTATCAAATAATGTAGATGAAATAGTGTAAGTAAATCCTGTAGCAAATACATTATTATTTGATAATGTTATTAATATATTTTGTATATAATTTACTATCCCATTTTCTTTAAGTGATAACACTAAAATAAACATTGATAATATAAAAGGAATTAAGTTATAAGGTAATCTTTTATAAGTGTTTAATACATAAGATTTATCTTTATATTTAATAGAAAATATAAATAATATTATTGTTAATAATAACATAGCTACTAAACAAATTAACCACATTTCTAAAGATATATAATTTGAAATAATTAACATAATAGTAGTTAAGGCTAATATAACTAAATTAATTATTACTAATACTTTATTTTTAAGTGATACTTCTTCTATTTCTATATTATCTATCTTTTTTGATAAGTCTTTTTTAAATAGAAGAAGTATCACACATAAAGTAGATATACCTGCTAAAAGAGTAGGTAGCCACATTTTAGATAAATAATATATAAATGATATATTTTGCGAACTAGATAAATAGATATTAGTAGGATTTCCTATAGAAAATAACATCGAATATGTATTAGCGTTTACAAATTCCATTATTAAATATGGTATAGGATTTATATTAGCTTTTTTACTAAACATAATTATAAAAGGAGTAAATGTTAATATAACAATATCATTAGATGTAAATATGGTTAATATAGCTACTAAAAAATATATTGTAAAAAATATTTTATATTGATTACCTTTAGATAATTTTAATGCTTTATTTGCTAAATATGAAAAGAAATTTAATTCATCTAATGATATTGATATCATCGATAAAGATATAAATAATACTAATATCTTTATTGGATTCATACTTCCAGTTGTAAGATTATTCCATAATGAAGATAGATCAATTTGTAAAGTAGCAATAGTAAATATTGCTCCTAATAATGTAACTATCCAAAATGTTTGAATAGTTAATTTATTACCTATTTTAATATTAGGTTTAAAGATTATTAACATAATCATTAATAATATAGTTACTATAAATGTAATTAAGGAAAGAATCATATATTTACCAGTTAGATATTATATTATTAATTGTTTAATATAGTAAGAATAAAACTGAAATTACTTTCTTGTTTAATATATAAAAATTAAAATATAATACTTCAATAGATT
>CAVDQJ010000144.1:0-6460 GCA_963611005.1 bacterium
ATATGTTGAGGTTTATATTATGAAAAGAAGCGGAAAAACGATATTATGTTTGTCATTACTTGCAACAAGTTTAATTATTCCAGTTACATCTTGTAATGGTAATAATGTTCAAGTAGAAGATAAAAAATGTGAAGTAAAAGAAATTAAATTATCTACTAAAGCTATTAACTTAGAAGTAGGTGAAAGAGATCAATTCGACTATGATTTAATAGGTACAATTGATGGCGAAAATATTGTAAATAAAAAAATAACTTATACGTATGATGATAAAGTTATTTCATTTAATGAAAGAAAATTAGAAGTTAAGGCTGTTGGAGTTGGTACAACTGACTTAGTTTTAACTGCTAGTAATGGTGTTAGTGCTAAGATTACTATTACAGTAACTCAAACAATTTTAGCAACTTCTTTATCTTGTGATTTTAATAGAAATAAAATTGCTGTAGGAGAAAGCTTACAATTAGATGTTAGCGTTGCTCCTGAAAACGCAACTAATAAAGAATTAACATTTACATCTAGCAATAGAACAGTTGCTACTGTTTCTAAAACTGGAGAAATTGTTGGAGTTAGCGAAGGAAGTGCTACAATTACTGTTTCTTACGCAGCAAATAGCGAAGTAAGTCCATTAACATTTGATATTGAAGTATCATTAGACGAACAAGAAGTTAAAAATGATATAGCTGTTGCAAATATTCAAAAAGCAGTAGATAACGAAATAAATGACATTAATGCTGGAGAAATATCAATTGTAACTAAAACAAAATCTACTAGTGAACAAACTTTTACCAATAGTTATTCTGTATATGATGATCATATTTATAATGTGATAAATGATTATAAAAATAAACAATATACATTGTATTATGGAGCAGACAATGATTATCTTTATACAATTAATGGCGATTCTAAAACATATGATAGAATTGTAGAATCTTCTTATAGTAGTAGTGCTATTACTAAAGAAAAAGCAAAGAAGATGCTTAATTTAGGAGCGTATATCGAAGATTATTGGAATAGTAAATATTCTTATGGTGTAGGCACTTATTTAAAAGAAGATATTATTGATGGAATATTCTTAAATTCTACAAATAGCAAAAAAACATCAATTAGTAGTAGTGAAGATTCATTAACATTGACATTAGATGTTAAAGATTCAACAGTTTATTCAACTAAATATTCTTTAATTGTTACAAAACAAGGTGATAATTTTAAAACAATTAAATATAGTAAAGAAAGATATAATGCTGATGATCTTAATGAAGATTTTAGCGTTAAAGATGAAGCAACACCTTATGAATATTATTATTTAGATTCTTCATTTACTGTTGGAAATAAAGGTCATGAAGATAACCCTACAATCGATTATAAATCATTATTCTTTACAGATTTTGATGTAGATTTTATGTCTAATAAGAGTGGTGTATTAAGCGAAGCAAAAACTACATTTAATAGAGGTGATACTATTGTATATTCATTAAAAGATTTTGCTCCTAGTACCGCTGATGGAAATTTTGTTGATAGAATTTATGTTACTTCAGTTTCTGATACAAATGTTTTAACTATATCCGATAATAAGATGGCTTTACTTGCTTCTGGAGCAGGTACTTGTACTGTAACTTTAAAATCTAAAAATGTTACAAAAACATATACATTAACTGTAGTAGTTCCAAAAGCAGAAAGCTTTAAATTAAGCGGACTTGAAAATTCATTTAAGAGTAATGAAACTATGAGATTTAAAGTTACATATGAACCTTGGGGTGCTGATGATGATTTTACTATTACATTAAAAGAAGAAAGTAAAGAATATGCAACTTTAATAGCTAAAGATAGTTTGGGTTATTACGCTTTAAAAGCTGTAGATAATTTTGAATATGAAAGCAAAGTTATTTATTTAGATATTGCTTGTGCAAGTAATCCAGAATTAAATTGCACAAAAGAAGTAACTATTATTGGAGCTTTAACTGATAGCAAGATTAAATCTAGTATTACTGAAAAATCATATGTAGGAGAAGGTAGTAATACATATACTTATGGTGGAACTTTAACATTTAATGATGATAATAGTGCTTCATTTGTAATTACATATAGAAATGGTGCTTACGAAACTATTAATTTTAACTATGTTATTAATAGTGGAAAACTATCTACTGCAAGTATTAAATATGCAAATGGTTATTTTACTGGTCTTAAAATTGATTTAAGCGATGTAACATATAAAACAATTAAAGTAACACTTGAAGATAACACTGATGGAGATACAGGAGGAGAAATATATGTCTTTAATCTCACTAAAGAAAGCAACTAGTTTAAGTTTATTATCTTTTTCAATATTTGGACTTGCATCTTGTGGAACAACAAATGTTACTCCAGTTGATCCTGTTGAAGAAGAAATCGATGCATTAGAAGCATTAGAAAAAGCATATTTAGCAAAAAACTATACATTAGATATTCAAGATGATAGTGGTAATTTTGTTCAATATTTTATGAGTGATTTTTATGCTTATAAATTTGAAGATAAATCTATATATACATGTTATAAAGAAGATAATACAGGAATTTATACAATTACTGCAACTGATGAAGCTGTTACAAATGTTGGTTTTTATGAAATGGATTCTTCAACTGGAGAATATACTAAAGGGTTATATGAAAATGTAACATATTCATTATCTGATTTAAGTTTATTACCAAAATATTATAGAGAAATTAATGGTGGATATTATCTTAGAGATACCGAAGGAGATGAAGCTAAAGTTTGGTTCTATCTTTGTGGATTTAATGATGATGGATCAGTAGGTGGAGTTACTTTATCATTAATTGATGAAATGGGTTTTTATGTAAATGAAGAAAAAGACATAGTATTTGATATGGTTTTTGATTCATCTTTACAAAGAGAAGATACAATTATTACTATTAAAAATGTTGGTAAAACTACAGAACCTTCTGCTGTTAAAAAATATTTAGATGAAGGTGGAATAGGTAAAAGTTATTTATCTTCTAGTGATATGTTATATACATATCTTGGTTATTTAAGAAATATGTATAACTATACTTTAAAGGTTAAATCATATTATAGTGGTGATAATGAAAGTAGAAATTATGAAGTAACTACTAAATTTACTAATAAAGCATATTTTTCAGTTTCATCAAGATCTAATGAAGGTGATTTAGGTTATGTATTAGATGATGGTGTAATTAAAGAGTTATTGATTGATGGAGCTAGTGGAAATGCTGTAATTGGTGATGCAGTTAAAGATGATGATGGAAATACATATACTTCGCTTACAAGTGTTGTTAATTCTTTAAAAGACTTATCATGGAATGATTTGGTTTTTGAAGCATATAAAAATGCAGAAAAAGATTATACAATCGAAAATAAAAACTTTATTGCAGATGTAGCAACATTATTAGATGATGTATTTTTTAGATTTGAAATCCCTTCATTAAGATTTGAAATTTTTGGAGAAGGAAAAGATCAAACATATAGATTTACAGCTAACTTATATAGTGGAGATTATATTACATTAGATATTGTTGATATAAATTCAACAGTAATTGGAAATTTATAAAAAATTAACTTGAATAAGATATCTTATTTTATATAAAATTATAGGTATGGGGAGTAGCCTAAGTATATCTACCGACATCCCGGAATATATTCCCGGTAATATACGAGTAAATTAGCGAGACCATTTATTTCTTTAAGTATGGGAGGGAGAAATTTATGGACACTAAAGAAGAAATAATCAATAATGAAGAGAAAAAAGTAATCGCTTATGAAACTTTAAATAATGAGCAAACTTTTGAAGCTTTAAAAACTAATCCTGAAACTGGATTAAGTGATGAAGAAGTTAATGAAAGACTTCTTAAATATGGAGAAAATAAGTTAGAAGAAAAGAAGAAAAAATCATTTATTCGTATCTTTTTTGAACAAATGAACGATTCAATGATTTATGTTCTTTTTGCTGCTATTGCTGTTACAATTGGTGTTTCAATATACGAAACAATTAAAGCAGTACAAGAAGGATTTACAGGAAATTATTTTCTTGAAAAGGGTGATTGGCCTGATGTTATTATTATTTTAGCTGTTATTATTATCAATGCTTTAATTGGAGCTATTCAAGAAGTTAAAGCGCAATCATCATTAGATGCATTAAAGAAGATGTCTTCACCAGAATCTACAGTTATAAGAAATGGACAAAGAATGAAAATTAAATCATCTCAATTAGTTCCTGGAGATATCGTTGTTATTGAAGAAGGTGATACAATTGGTGCAGATCTTAGACTTATATCTTCTAGTAATTTAAAAGCTAACGAATCTAGTTTAACTGGAGAGAGTGTTCCTGTTGAAAAAGATTCTAGTGTAGTATTTTCTAAAGCTGTTGCAGTTGGAGATAGAATAAATACTGCTTATATGTCAACTCCTGTAACATATGGAAGAGGTGTTGGTGTAGTAATTAACACAGGAATGAATACTGAAATTGGTAAAATCGCTAAAGCTTTAGATGATGAAGAAGATGACGAAACTCCATTACAAAAAGTATTAAATAAATTAGGTAAAATATTAGGTATTTTATGTTTAATTATTGTTATTTTAGTTTTTGCTGTTGATGCTATTTGGATTTTAGTAAAAGGAACTGGAAGCAATTTAGAAAGCTGGATTGATGCTTTATTATCTTCAATTGCTTTAGCAGTTGCTGCAATTCCTGAAGGTTTAGCTGCTGTTGTTACTATCGTTCTTTCTATCGGTGTTCAAAGAATGGTTAAAGCTCATACTGTTGTTAGAAAATTACCAAGTGTTGAAACATTAGGTGCAGTTAGTGTTGTTTGTAGTGATAAAACTGGTACATTAACTCAAAATAAGATGACAGTTGTAGAAAGTTATGTCGATAATAAATATTTTGTAAAAGAAGATTTTTGTGAAGAAAATAATGATGCTGATATTAGATTATTAGCTAAAGGTATGTCTTTATGTAGTAATGCTACAGTTGATGAAGGTTTATATGGAGACCCTACTGAAATCGCTTTAGTTGCATTTGCAAACGAATTCAATATGCATAAAAAAGATTTAGAAAATGCTTCTCCTAGAGTTGATGAATTACCTTTTGATAGCGTAAGAAAAATGATGTCTACTTTACATAAAGAAGTGGGAAATAATATAGTTTTTACTAAAGGTGCATTAGATTCTATATTAAAATATGCTGATAGAATTTTAGATAACGGCAAGGTTAGAATGCTTACTGAAGAAGATATTAAAAACATAAATGATGCGAATAAATATTTTTCTGATAAAGCATTAAGAGTTTTAGCTCTTGCTTATGATAATAAAGATGAAATCAAAGAAGAAGGTTTAATATTTGTAGGATTAGTTGCGATGATTGATCCTGCTAGACCTGAAGCAGCACCTGCTGTTAGCAAATTTAAAAATGCAGGTATTACAACTGTTATGATTACAGGAGATCATAAAGATACAGCATTTGCTATTGCTAAAGAATTAGGAATTGCTGAAACTAAAGATCAATGTATGATGGGTGAAGAAATCGATAAATTAACTTTTGAAGAATTACAAGAAGCATGTAAAACAACAAGAGTATTTGCTCGTGTTTCTCCTGAAAATAAAGTTAATATTGTTAAAGCATTTAAAGCTAATGGAAATATTTGTGCAATGACTGGAGATGGAGTTAATGATGCTCCAAGTTTAAAAGCAGCAGATATTGGTATAGCAATGGGTATTACAGGAACTGATGTTGCAAAAGGCGCAGCAGATATGGTTTTAACTGATGATAACTTTGCTAGTATTGAAAAAGCAGTTGAAGAAGGTAGAGGAATTTACGCTAATATTAAAAAGACTGTCTTATTCTTATTAAGTAGTAATATCGCTGAAGTATTTTCAATGTTTATTGTTATTTGTATTGGTTTCCCTTCACCATTTATCGCTATTCATTTATTATGGGTTAACTTAATTACTGATTCATTACCTGCTATTGCATTAGGTATGGACCCTAAAGATCCTAATAATATGAAAGATAAACCTAGAGATCCTAAAGAAGGATTATTCGCTAAAGGTGGAGTTGCATTAACTGTTGGATATGGTGCTTGTATTACAATTTGTGTTTTAATAAGTTATTTTGCAGCTTGTTGGTTTAATGGAGTATATGATTATCATGGAATGCTTAATTTATTAGAAACTGATGGAAATGTCCTTCATTTAGCTCAAACAATGGCATTTACTACATTAGCATTTGCTGAATTATTCCATATGATCGGTATGTCAAATACTAGAAAATCATTTGTAAAAGTATTTAAAAATAAAAACTGGATGATGTTGTTAGCATTTGTATTAGGTATAGGTTTACAATTATTTGTTGTAGAATGTCCTGGTGTTAATAAAGTATTTAATACTGCTGGTGATTTAATGGATTGGAGACATTGGTTAGTCACTTTAGCAATGAGTGTATTACCT
>CAVDQJ010000145.1:0-5161 GCA_963611005.1 bacterium
GTATAAAATACCATTAAGAAAAAATTAAGAATTTTAAAATGTAAAATTTTATCTTGATAATGAAAGCGCTTACAATCTATAATATTGTTAAGGTTAAAAACCAATAAACAATTTATGGAGGAAAAATAATGAAAAAAGTAAAGAGTTTATTAGTAGCATCAGTTGGTATTTTAGGTGCTATCGCTTCATTACCAAGCTGTGGTAGTTCAACAAGCGGAACAGTTGGTGAAGAAGTAAGAAAAGTCGTTGCAGAATGCGAAACATTGACTCGTGATGAGCTTTTCCAAAAAGCTGCAGATGAAATTCAAGGTGGAAAACTTAAATTCATCGGTACATCATCAAGATTTAAAAAAGCTATTGCAAGTTTTAGAGAAGAATTAACAAAGAAAAATGCTGCATGTGCTAACATGTCAATTACAGAAGATACAGCTGTTGATGGAAATATCTACACAAAACTTCTTACTGAAATTGAAAATGGTGTTACAACAGGTTATGATGGAGCATTAGTCCAAGATGGTTATCAACTTCAAAAGAAAGGTATTAACACAGGATATTTTGTTAACTATGTTCCAAAAGAATGGAGAGAAGCAAGTGATACAAATAAAGATTTAAATGCTGAACCATTCTCACTTCAATACAATATGAAGACATGGATGACAAATAATAAAGGCGAAAATGCTTTATCAATCGACAATGTTTGGGATATCACTGCTGATAAATTTAAAGGCAAAGTCCAAACTATGGATCCAAGAAATGAAAACGTCAATATGGACTGGTTAATCATGTTAACTAGAGATGATTGGTGTGATGTATTAAAAGAAGCATTTGAAGATTCAACAAATGATAATAAATCATTAGATCTTTCAAAATATGCTAGCTATGGTGAAAAGAAAAAATATGCATATGCATTTATGGATGGCTATATTAAAAATGCAGTATTCAATGCAGATGATGGTGCAGCTAGAGACAATTTAACAAAAGCTACTGGAACAGCTGGTTGGATTGTTTATTCAAAAATCGCTTCAACTCAAGAAACATCTGAAATTTCAAAGAAAAATATTACTATCAGTGCTTTAGGAAACGAAAATATTGATGGTAGTACAGCTACAATGCATGTTAAAGGATTTGGTGGATTCATGTATAAACACTACTTACAAGTAATGCCATATACAACACATCCATATACAACTTGTGCATTTATCAACTATTTATCAACAACTGCAGCTGGTTATAAAGCTTGGGCTACAGATATCGGTGACTACCCATCAATGCCATCTATTAATATTAATAGAACTAAATACGGACATGGTACATTTGATTCAGAAAATAAATGGACACAAAATGATACAGCTGATAACGTATTCCCAGCATTAAACGATCCTTCATCAAGTTGGTGGGAAAGTAAAACTGGTGGAAATGTTGTTATCGAAGATCCAGCATATATTGTTACTCAATATAAAGATGTTTATAAATTCTTAGACGCTGCTATCAGTGCTAAATAATTTATTTAATAATTAAATATGCAAGGCGTTAAATCGCCTTGCATATTACTTTAAAGAAAGGAAATCGTTATGATACCTGCAATTATATTTATTGTAGTTATGGTTGTAGTTGTCGGACTAGCTTATACAGGAATTGCTATTTCTCAAAAGAAAAAACGTGAAAAACAGTTGGCTTTAGAAAGTGCAATCGGAAGTGTAGACTTTGAAGAAGAACAATTACAAAAACCAAAACATACATTCTCGAAATGGTTAAACCAAGGAAAAACGTGGTTAGGAGTACCTGCTAACACAATCCTCTTGTTTTTTGGTTTAATCCTTTTATTTTTAACAGTATTACCATTAATTAATGTTATTATTGATACATTTACCGTTCACATGATGGAAGTTGATTTCATCGATGGAAACGTTCGTAAAGGTGATTTTACTTTATTTCACTATCAAAATTTATTTGCTAGTAGTGAATCATGGTCATTATTCTATAAGCCTTTATTGAATTCTATTTGGACTAGTGTTTTAGCATGTGTATTCGCTATTGTTTTTGGTGGTGTTGTCGCTTATTTAATCACTAGAACAAATATTAAATTTAAAAAGTTCTTATCAACAGTATTTATTTTCCCTTATATTATGCCTCAATGGACATTAGCTTTATTCTGGAAAAACTTCTTTATTTCAACAGGTTGTACATCTGGATATGCTGGTGAGTTGCAAGGTTTAACTGGATTAGTTACACCTGAATGGCTTGTTTATGGTGGACTTCCTATCGCTATAGTTTTAGGTCTTCACTATGCTCCATTTGCATATATTTTAATCGGTGGTGTTTTAAGAAATATGGATGCTAACCTTGAAGAAGCTGCAACTATTTTAAATACACCTAAATGGAAAATATTTACAAGAATTACATTACCTATTTTAAAACCTGCTATTTTAAGTACTATTTTATTAGTATTTAGTAGTGCAATGAGTGCTTATCCTGTTGCAGTTACATTAGGTAAACCTGTTAACTTTACAGTTTTATCTACTCAACTTCAAATTTGGTTACAAGGTAATGGTACTCATATTGGTATTGGTAATATTACTTCATTAGTGTTGATTATTATCGGTGTTATTATTCTTTCTATGAACCAATTATCTACAGGTAGTCGTAAACAATATACAACTGTCAGTGGTAAATCAGGACAAATTAGTAAAGTTAATCTTGGTAAAGTTGGTAAATGGGTATTAGCATTTGTTGTTTCAATCTTAGTCTTATTTGTTTGTGTTGGTCCAATGGTTAGTTTCGCACTTGAAAGTTTATTACCAAATAGTGGTGATTATTCAAGTGGATTAACTTTAAGATGGTGGATCTCTCAAGAGGAATTACGTAATGGTTATAAAGGTATGATTTATAACGTTGGTATATGGCAAGCATTAGGTCAATCTATTGGATTAGCTGTTGTTTGTTCATTACTTGCTGGTACAATTGGTTTATTAATAGGTTATGCAGTAAGTAAGAAAAGAAAATCAAAATTTGCAAATGCAGTTAATGGTTTAGCTTTCTTACCTTACTTATTACCATCAATTTCTATGAGTGCTATATTCTTTACAGTTACAAGTAAAATTAGTTGGTTATATAGTGCTCCATTCTTGGTTTGTGTTATAGTTGGTGTTGTTAAATATATTCCATTTGCTTCAAGAAGTAGTTTAAATGCTATGCTTCAATTATCAAATGAAATAGAAGAAGCTGCTGTTATTCAAAACATCAACTGGGGTAAACGTATGATTCGTATTGTTTTCCCAATTCAAAAGAGTAGTTTCTTAAGTGGTTATTTACTTCCATTTATTAGTTGTATGAGAGAATTATCATTGTTTGTATTTATCGCTCCAACAGGATTATTACTTACAACATTGATGTTCCAACTTAATGAAACTGGACTTCCAGCACTTGAAAATGCTGCAAACTTAATTTTAGTTCTTGTTATCTTATTATTTAATTTCTTAATCAATAAGATTACTGGAGCAAGCTTAGATAAAGGTATTGGAGGATAAAAATATGCCTAAAATCGTATTAGAAAATGTTACAAAAAGATGGGGAGATTATTATGCTGTTGATAATCTTAACCTTGTTATAGATGATCATTCATTCATCACATTACTTGGACCTAGTGGATGTGGTAAAACAACTACTTTAAGAATGATTGCAGGTTTAGAAACACCTACAAGTGGTAAAATTACAATCAATGATGAAGTAGTATTTGATTCAGATACAGGAATTAATGTTCCTGCAAGTAAAAGACATGTCGGTTTCTTATTCCAAAACTACGCATTATGGCCACATATGACAGTTTATAAAAACATCTGTTTTGGTCTTCAAAATGTTAAAGAAGATATGCCAATTGTATTAACAGAAATGATTAAATACAATAGATTATCAGAAGTAGTATTGGATTATGAAACTATTGTTAAATTAATTAAAAATAGTGTTAATAAAAAAGGAAAACTTGAAAAAGATAGAGCTTTACTTGCTATTGTTGATGAATTTAAAATCTCAATGTATGCTGCTAAAGAATTATTTGATTTAGGTTTAGATTCTTTAGAAGATGAAGCATTAAAAGAAAAAGCAGTAGATGCTTCTAATAAATTTAAAGCTAAAGCTGATAAGATATTAGAAACATATGAAAATAAAGGTTATGATGTTGATAAAGATGGACAATTATTAAAAGATGGTGAAGTTGTTCATAAAGTTAGAAAACTTGATAGAGAAGAAATCGATTTAAAGATTAGATATGTTTCAAGAGTTGTAAAAATCGGTGAATTTATGGATAGATATCCTAGTGAATTATCTGGTGGTCAACAACAACGTGTTGCTATCGCTAGAACTTTAGCTCCAGGACCTAAAGTATTATTCATGGATGAACCTTTAAGTAACCTCGATGCTAAACTTAGACTTGAAATGAGAACTGAGTTAAAACGTTTACATCTTGATACTAATGCGACATTTGTTTATGTTACTCATGATCAACTTGAAGCTATGACATTAGCTACAAAGATTTGTTTAATCAATAATGGTGTTCTTCAACAATATGATGCACCTTTAGATGTTTATAAAAAACCTTCTAATTTATTTGTAGCAGACTTTGTTGGTAATCCTGCTGTTAACTTTATTGAAGCAAGTGAAGTAACTCAAGATAATAAAGGACATCTTAACTTTAAAATCTTTGATGATACCGAAGCTCAATTCATTCTTAATGAAGACTTTAATTTAGATGAATTTAAAGCAAAAAGAGATGAAGAAATCAAAGCAAACGAAGATGAAAAAGAAAGACTTAAAGCTGATAAAAAATATGTTGAAAAAGGTAATAAAGATAAAGAATTTAAATATTCTATTTCTAGAATTAGCCAAGTAGAAGATGATGAAGAAAAACATGTTGAATTAGTTATAGGTGTTAGACCTGAATTTGTTAAATTTGATAATAACGCTAAACTTGAAGGAGAAATATATTCAGCTCTTCCTAGTGGAATGGAAACTACAGTTAAAACAAAAGTTGGTAGTGATTATTTATTAACTGGAGTTATCTTTGGTGGAGTTGATTATAAGATCGGTGCTAAAGCTAAGGTTGATTTCTTTGGAAATGAAATAATGTTATTTGATAAAGTAACAGGTAAATTAATCGGTCAAGGTC
>CAVDQJ010000146.1:0-4645 GCA_963611005.1 bacterium
AAAGGCATGGAAATAAATCCACACCTTTATATTATTTTGAAATTAAGCTTTGAAATCAGCACAAGTTAATGTGTAATTAGAATCTACTTTGAAAATATTTCTTGAAGCTGTTGTTGATACAAATGTTAATTTGCCATCTTCAACACTAAATACATAAACTTTTCCAGTTAAATCAGAACCAGCAGTTGCTGATGTAACAGTTAATGTTAGTGTATGTGCTTCATCATCATAAACGCCTGTAAATACACATGTGTTATAATCTGTTTCTTTTAATGTGCCTGTAAATGCCATTAAACCGCTAATTGTAGTGCCTTCATTAAATTGAATTTTCATTGTGCTTTGATAATCATTACAATTACCACTTCCTGTAAATACGCAAGAAGAGAATTTAGATAATGTTGTAACTACATAAGTTTTAGCAGTTTTATCGATAGTAACATATGAAATTTCCTCTCCAATAGTAAGAGCAATTAAAGTTCCAGAAGGAACATATGTAGCATTACTTTCACCTAAAGTAGCCACACCATATCCTGTTAATACTAAATCACCTAAAGTACCAGTATATGTTCCTTCACTACCATCTAATTTTTGTGTTAATGTGTCAACAGTTGTAATAGTAAATTGATATGTATCTTTATTTACAACTAATGTAACAACTTTTGATGTTGTATCATAAGTATAAGTACCAGCAACACTATCAAGTGTAGCAGCACCATAACCATCTAAAAAGACTGTTGATGCTTTGCCATTTAAACTTCCAGTATATGTTCCAGATAATCCATCATCAACGATAAATCCTGTTGAAGTTCCACCGAAACGAGCAATTTCTGTACCACTTGAATCTTTAATTAATACTTTAGAAACAAATGTTTTAGAAGTTGTATCATACAATGAATCAAATGCAACAGCATTTCCATCAAAATCAGTTAATGTAACATCTGCATAAACTTTATTATGTGAATCTACGCCATCAATATAAACATATGATACATTAGTTCCAGCAGTTACTTTAGCAATACCCATATAACCATTTTCCCAATAAACATAGTCAAATTTACAATCTGAATAAGTAGTTGAAGATGAAGCAGGTTTTACATACATCATAAAGTCATCATCACATATTGTTGAAGTACTGATAGAATAATCAGTTACAGCTAATACATCACCATTAGACATTTTATAAATAAATATCTTTTTACCATCAGCTAATGTTAAAATATGTGTTGTTTCATCATAATTAGTTTTAACCCAAGTAGATGTTTTACTAGAAGATTTAACATAAGCATTACCATCTTCTGTTAATTTAATTTGATAAGAAGAACCACTAGATGGAGTCTTTGTAGATGCTTTACCAGCACCTGAATTATCAATATTTACGCCATAATATGTTCCAGTAAAGAATGGAGCTTCTTCCCAAGATGCTTTTAATGTAATATTACCAGTAACACTTGTTGTACTATCAAATGCTACATCATTTAAAGTCCAACCAGCAAATACATAACCTGATTTAGTAGGTGAAGGAAGTGATGAAATAGTTGTATTTCCTTCAACATAAACAAATTCATCATCACATGTACCACCATTAGCATCGTATGTTACCTTAAATGCTTCAGCCCATGAAGCGTATAAAGTAATATTAGTTGTAACTTTAGTTTGTTTATAAGCAGTTGTTAATGTATCATCAGTATACCAACCTTTGAAAACATAATATTTATCGCCTTCTGTAATAACTGTACCAGAAGAAGGTTTAACATCTGAAGTATATAACCAGCAATTATTCCATTTTTCTGTTGGATTACTCTTTTCAGCTGATTCATCTGTGTGATCATTCCATTCATAAGAAATTTCGTGTTTGTTTTCAGTAACAGAAACTGTCTTTGCATCATGATCAAATGTAAATGTATAAGAATATGAATAATAATTTTCGATAGTAAATACAGTATCAGAAACTTTTGTATATTTAATTTTTGAAGAAGTACTATAAGCACTATAAATTAAATAACCAGCGCCTGATAATTTAACAGTATCAGTTCCATTATCAGCAGTATAAACGCCAATAGAATCTGTAGTAGAACTAATTGTTGAAGATCCAGCATAACCAAATGTATTTAATAAAGTATCACCTTGTTTTACATAAATAACAAATTGATCTGCAATAGCAGATGGTGAAACTACATTACCATTTTCATCATATGCTTTAACATTGAAGTAAACTTGATTTTTAGCAACATCGATAAATAATTCTTTGCCTTGAATACTTAAATAACGATATTTACCACTATCAAATGAATATGTATAAGAACCACTAGAATACATTGATGTAGTACCACTGCCTACAACATATGTTGTGTAATATGTACTAGTTGTTGGAGTTGCTGAATGAGCCATAACAATAAGTCCAGCTTCTGCATCATAGAACATACTTGCTCCAGATACATCAAATGTATTAGTTGCTGCATCATATGTTCCACTAAATGATGAATTTGAAGATGTTTGAGCAACAAAATCACCATGATATCCAAATGTGATTCCTTTACCACTTAAAGTAGTGAATGAGTTTTTTAAACTTGTACCAGAAGTAGTAAGCCCTGTATGACTTCCCATTAATGGACAAGCATCTCTCAAATCAAGCCAAGATGCATATAAAGTAGTATCAGCATTTAATGTTGTATTTGAATCTACTTTAGAAGCAGCATCAAATGTATTTGTACTATACCAACCATCAAAATAATAACCATCTTTAGTAGGAGTTGGTAATCCACCAAATAAAGCGCCATTTAAAATAACATCAGGATTACAATATGAGCCACCAAATGTTTCAAATGTAGCAATATTTGTTGTACTAGAAGAACCAGCAATTGTAATTATGGCACAGTCAGTTCCTCTATTACCACTGCCATCTTTTCTATAAGTCAAAATGATTACATCGCCTTTTGATACTGTAACACTAGCTCTTCCAGTTACAGGAGTGTCTCCATTAGAAATCTTTGAAAGTGATGTTCCATTAGTATCACTAATATTAGAAATTGTTGTTTCACCTGATTTTACATATTCAGCTGAAAAATAGTCATATCCAGATTCACCTTGAACATTATAATCAAAGACAATATTCCCATCTGTAGTAGCTGTAATAGTCATAGCTGCTAAAGAACTACCAATTCCTTTAGTTGAACTTGTATAAACATTACCACTTTGAGTAAATTCATATAAAGTTCCTGAAATTGAAGAAGAGCCTTTATCTTTAGTATTTATAGTGTATTCAGCAGTAGAAGTTGCAGGTTTTGAAGTTGTTGCAATAGCATCACCAATATTAGTATCTGTTTTAGTCGCATATTGATATAATTTTAAATTATCTCCATCTTCGACAATTCTATAAGATACATTTTTATCTTCTTTTAATGTAGTAAGTTCACTTAATTGTTCCTCAGATAATTTAGCATGTACATCATTAGTATCATCTAGATAATAATTAATAGCTTTCATATAGCTATAATAAGATTCAGCTGTATATAAAGTAGTTGTTCCATTTGATACATAAGCAACTGAAGTAAAATCAGTATTGTATTCATTTTCTGCATCAAAACCTACAAGTACGGCTGCAAATGTTACTTCAGAATTATCTTCACTAATTGCTGTTTTTGTAGCATCAACTTTTAGTTTTGTTACTGTTGTATCATCAATTTTTGAAGTTAATGTTGCTCCATTTAAAGAAGCAGTTTTAGTAACATAAACGCCAAATGTATAATCGTTAAAATCAACAGCATTGTCATCAAAAGCACTTGCAAGCATAGTAGAAGTTAGACTATATTTAAAACGAAGTCCAGCGTTTTCACCAAGTCTTACACTATAAGCAGCGCTTTCTTTATCAAGTGTGGTGTGTGTTGTGGTATCTGCATATTTCTTATTTGCAAGATTTGCAAGTGTAGCTTTTTCTTCAGCGACTAACTTTAGTCCATCTAAAGAAGAAACAACGCTATGATTACTTTTAACTACACTAAATGTAGCAAAAGCTGTTGCAAACATGAAAGAAGCAGCTAGAATTGAAGTCATTTTCTTTGCTTTATTCATATTATTTTCCCCCTATGGTCTTATATCAGGTAACCAACCTGAATCATCTGTAGAAGTTTCTGTTTCACTAACAGTCGAAGATATTTCTTCATTTGAATTTTGACTATTTTTGCTTTCACTTATAGATGATGTTGATTCAGTTATCTTTTCAATTTCAGAATCAATTTCTATATTTGAATCAATGTTTTCTGAATTTTTTTCATCTATTACTGATTCACTAACTGAAATATTATTTTGATTACAACTAGAAACTAAAAGCAAAATAATAGATAGAAATATTTTATTAGCTTTCATTTTTTAGAAAAGATCATCAACGTTATGGTCATTATCATAATCTTCTTTTCCTACGCCTGAAAGTAAAAGAATATTTTCTGATTGAAATACCATTATTTCAATTTCTGGAGCTTCATAAGTTTTCTTCATTTTTAATCCTCCGTTTAATAAATATTGTATATTTATCATCGCAAATTTGCTTTGAATAAATACATGGATAGATTTTAACATCTTTTTTAAAATGTTTCAAATATTTTTTTTCTTTTTTATCCAAAAGAATAGTTGAAGAGTAGCCTAAGCTAAA
>CAVDQJ010000147.1:0-4091 GCA_963611005.1 bacterium
GTGGTGCTGAAGGTAGGCGATAGCTGAGAATAAGGAGTAGCCGGGCTCTTTTTTTATTATTTTTTTATAAAAAATGATAAAAATTATTGTAATTTTATTAAGATAGTATTAAGATTTATATGTTTTTATTTTAAAATAATATTTTATTTATAAAATATAAATACTTATGTTTATGAAAGGAGAGTTTATATAATGAAGAGAGGAAAAATTGCCTTATATTCACTTGGTATTGTCCTTGGAACCGTCGGACTTGTCGCAGGAGTTACCAGTTGTGATTTAAGCGTAAATAAAGAAAAAGAATCTTGGGTAGCACCTTATAAAGTTGAAATTGATGAAACTAGTGGTGTTACAGTTACAGTTAACCAAGATAAAGCTAAAGAAGGTGATGCAATTGTTGTTACAGTTACTGTTACTGATCCAACAAATTACATGATCGATACAGTTAAAGCTAATGATGTTGTTTTAGGAAGTAATGGAGATGGAACATATTCTTTTACAATGCCTGGAAAAGATGTTGTTGTTAAAGCTACTTTAAAAGAAACTCCTAAAGCTGTTACATATGCTTTAAGTTTACCTGAAGAAACAGATGAATATTCTGTTACAAGTAATGTTGCAGTTGGTGCAATTACTGCAGGAAGTGTTGTTGGAGTTACAATCACAAATAAAGTTTCAAGTACAAAATATATTGAATCTGTTAAAGTTGGAGATTGTTTAGTTGCTGGAGAAAATGGTAATTATAAATTTGTTATGCCAGCTGAAAATGTTTCTTTAACTATTACTATGGGTGATGTTAGTGCTAGAAGTGTTGCTCATACATTAACAATTAGTGAAGAAATAGATGCTGATGTTACAGTTAGTGCACCTACACAAACTGAATTTTGGGCAGGTGATAAAGTTGATTTAACTATTACAACTAGTGATACTACAAAATATATTGAATCTGTTACTGTTAACGGAGTTTCTGTTGGAGCAATTGATAATGTTTATTCATTTATCATGCCAGGAGAAGATGCAACTGTTGAAGTTACAACAGGTTTAAAAGATGATTTATATGAAAAATTTAATGTCACTTTACCTACAAGTGCTGATTTTACAGTAACTGCAGATCAAAGTGAAAATGTTAAAGCTGGTGCTTTAGTTAATTTAGCTATTACTCCAGTTGATGCTACATATTATGTTAAAACAATTACTGTTAATGGTGTAGCAATTGCTGCAGGTTCTGCTGCTAGTTTCTATATGCCAGCAGAAGACGTTACTGTTGTTATTACATTAGCTCAAGATCCTGCTCTTGTTACAAGAGCATTATCGTGTACTGTAGCTACTAATGATTATTTTGATTACTACATTACAGATACAAATAATAAAGTTATTACAAGTGCTTTACCTGGAACAAAGATTCGTTTCTGGGCAGTTAGCAAAGAAAGTCATGGAAACGAAACAAAACAAATTAATTCAGTTAGATTCCATGATGGTAGTGCTTATAACTGGGTTTATACTTCAGATCTTGTTAAAGATGCATATTTTGGTTATGTTAACGGATCATATAAATATGGTACATATGCTACTTATACAGTTGGAACAAACGATATTATAGTTGATGAAGCTACTCCTGTTGATAAAGAATATGATATTACATATAAAGGTAGTGGAAGTTCATCAAGCTATGTTGTAAATAGTGATTCAGTAACCTCAGCTAAAAAAGGTGAAACTGTTAAATTCTATCCTGTTACACCACTTGATTATGAATTAGTTGATGTTAGCGCTAAAGTTTCTTCAACAAATGCTATTGTTGATGTAACATATGTTGCTGCAACTTCAACATATTATTCTACATCTTCAGCATATTATAAATTTACAATGCCACAAGGAAAAGTTACTGTTACTTTAACTTATAAAGGTGAAAGAGAAATAGTTTCTGTTGTTACTGATGCTCATGCTAAAGTTTTAGATATGAGAACTTCATCTAGTAGAACTGATACTACAAGTGGAGCTACAACAATCGACTATGGTACAAATACAAATGTTAAATATGCTTATGTTGGTAGATTAAACGAAGGTTTATATTGGACAGTTGATGTTGATGATAAATCAACATATATGATTGATAAAGTTAGTTATACTGTTGATGGTGTAACAAAAGAAATGTCTTCATCAGGATGGGGAGAAAATGTTTATTATTACATCAATAAATTACCTAAATTTAGTGATTCTTTAGTTATTAGTGTTACTACTAAAGATAGACGTATGCCAGTTGAAGTTAAAGAAACAACAGATACAGTTACTGGTTGTGGTGATTTAGAGATTAAGAAATATACAAAGAGTGGATCAACATATACATATGAAGATTTCATTAAGACTAAAGAAGATGGAACTGAATATGTTGAAATGCTTGATAAGACTGCAAGTATTGCTGTTAAACTCAATGTTAAAGATGGATTTAATACAGCTACAGAACAATATGCATTAACATATTTTGCAATTAATGGAAATGTATATACATTATCTACTATGAATGATGATGGTTACTATTTAATTTCATCTGTTTATACATACCATATTAAAGAAGCAACAACTGAAAAACCAAATGAAATTACTTATAAAGTAACAAAATATGAAACTAAATTAGAAGGTAATGAAATTGTTGGTGCATATTATGGACCTAACCTTATTTCTGGTACATCTGAATACGATTATGATGAAGATGATTATATATATACAAAGACTTATTATTCAATGACTATTGATAAGTTTGCTAGATGGGGAACTGCAAGTGGTTCATATAGTTCAAGTGGTTATTATAGTGGCCCTTCAGCAAATCCAGCAGTTGGTACAACTACATTAGATTATATTGATGATAATGATCCTACTAAATTTAAATATGGTGATACTGATGAAGTATATAATTTAGGTGATGATTGGATTTTCTATAAACATAGAAATTCAAAATCAAGTAATTGGACAGTTGCTCAAGCTGCAATTATGAAAAAAGGTGCTACTTTATCAACATTTGCTCATAAAGAAATGGCTGCAACAGTCGATGGAACAAGTTCTCAAGCTGGTATTGCTCAAATCACTTTAGCTGATGGAACTGAAACATGGGCATACTTCGATATGGCAAATAATGTTTATAATATCGGATTAACATGTTCAATTAATACAAATGCGTTTACAAAAGGTGGCGTAGTAGTACTTAAAGATGGTGAAACTGCATTTAAGACTTACAAGTTTAAAACTGCATCTACTATTGAAGAATGCACTCTTGATGAATATGTTGGAACATATACAGCTAGTGAAGATTCTACATCTAAAGATGGTGATTTAGTATTAAACGGTGTTGGTAATGCTACATTAAATGGAAAGAGTGGATATGATTACACTACTGAAACTAATGCAGAAGGTAAAGTTGTAGTTACTGTTGTTAGTACAAATAAAGAAACTCTTGGTAATACAAGCAAAACAAATGAAGTTACAAGAAAATTCGTTATCGATACAGATAACAAAACTTATACAGCAAACAATGCTAAGCTACTTGCATTCCCTTCATCATATAAGAGTTATAAAGCTAGTGGAGTTTTAGGAAGTGATGGAGTTAGCTATGATTTCTTAATCGCTTACGAATATGATGATATGAAATATTTCAATTCTGATGGTGCTGAAAGTTATAATGGTAGAATTTATAATAACACATATCTTAACTTTGATATCGATTTAAGTAACGGATATATTGAATTATTTGTAAACGCTGGTTATCAAAATTATTTAGAAGGTGCTGCATCATTAAGAATTAAAGTTATTCAAGATGAAAGCGCATCTGCTGCTAGTAAGCTTATTGTTAATGGTACTGTTGGTAATAGTAAGAACAGTAAAAATACTGCTCCAGCTGGAACAACTTGGACATTCACTGATACTGAATTCTTACCACAATAGTTTATCAATAAATTAAGAGACTCAATTGAGTCTCTTTTTTTATTGAATTAATTATTATTTTTAATGTTTTTACATTAATTTAATGATATTATATTAAAGATTAAGGAGATGTTTATGGAAGATAATTCAATATTAGAACCATTAAAGATGTATAATAGTCAATT
>CAVDQJ010000148.1:0-3493 GCA_963611005.1 bacterium
ATATATATATATATATATATAGAATATTGATTTTTTTGTATATATTTTGTATATTGTAAAAGTTTTAAAAAATAAGAACAAAAGATGAGTAAAGAAGAAAGAAAAGGAAAGTTAAGATTAATAGCCGCTATAGCAATGGCGATGTTTAGTTGCTTTACTTTTTGTTGTGTAACTTTCGCTTGGTTTGCTTCTATTAGAACAGCTGATACAAGTGGTACAGGATTTATTACTACTAAACTTCCTAATGTTATTACTAGTGTAGAATTTCATACAATGACTGATGATGAATATGTTTATAATTCTGATCCTACTTTAGCATATGATATCAATGGTAATGATGGCTCAATTACATATACAAAAGGAGATTCTTCTACTAGTGTAGAAATAGGAACATATTCTACATATGGTTCTAAAAAGAGTTTATTAGTATTATTCAATCTTAGAGAAGATGCTAGTAGTGATGAATATAACTTTACTTTAAAAGCTATTACTACAATGAGTGATTTTTCTACAACTATTTTAGGCAGTAATGGAACAATTGATCAAAATAACAATTCAATTAGTGATGTTATTCAGTTTTATTCTACTTCATTTACTAGTAGTGTTTCTTATGATTTTACTGGTAATAAAGATGATATTGAAAATAAATCACAAACATTTATTTCAATTGATGATAAGAATAATGCTTCATTAGCTAATTCTTCTTTAGCTTTAATTGATAACACTTCTAAAGTTAAATCAATTGGAGTAATTATTAGTTATAATTCCACAGCATTAGAGTTAATATATACAAAATATATTGGTAATAAAGTATTAGAAGAAGGGAATATCTATTTTAAAACAATAGATTTTAAATTGAGTGCGTAGTATGAAAAGAAGATTTATATTAACTAATACTTTTATTTTAGCAGGATGTGCATTGATATTTGCTACATCTGCTACTTTGATGTGGTTTAATAACAATGTTAGTATTGTTCCTAGTCAAATTGTAGGTTCTAGTGATGGAGCATATTATGCTAGTGGAGATGGTAGTGAAACTAATCCATATGTAATTAATAAACCAAGACATTTATATAATTTGGCATGGTTACAATATTTAGGAATGTACAATAAAGATAGTGATGGTACAGTAAACACTACTTATTTTAAGATTGAAGGAACCGAAGATAGTAATGGTAATAGTGTTTTAGATATGTCTGGATGGACTCTTCCTCCTATTGGAACTGAAGATAATCCTTTTGTAGGTATTTTAGATGGTAATGGTACAATTGTTAAAAACCTTACTGTTTCTAATACATTTTCTGATTATGGTACAACTCACCCTTATTATGATGCTAATGGTGATGAATTAAATGAGAGTACTTTTAGTAAACCTCAAATAATAGGTTTTTTTGGTGTTGTTGGAGGAATAGATGACAAAACGTATGCTTATTCAAGTATTGAAAATGTTGAACTTGTAGAAGATTTATATTTAGATAATCTTACTATTCAAAATGCTAATGATAGTAGTAGTGATAAAAAAGTATTAGCTGGTCTTTTAGCTGGATATGTTAATGCTCCTATTAAGAATTGTGGTGTCGGCTATGGAGAATTTAATTTCGCTAATGGTACTACTAATATCGCTTCTACAGTTGGAGAAACTTCAGTATCTAAAGTATCTGAATATTCTTTAATTGGAGCATATAATCCTAATAAATTTAGTTGGGAAGGCAAAGCTGGAGGAAGCGATAAAGGACAAGGCCAAGATTGGGGTGGTAGTATTGATCTTTCTTCTCTTTCTAAACGTATTAACTATATTGCTAAGAGTGCAAACGGGGGGAATACGCCTGTTAAATATACTGAATATAAAAAATTTAATGCATCTCTTTATTATTATAGTAGGGGATTTGATTGGAGTGATACGTATCAATATGGTCAATATGTCGCTTTACAAACGAGTACATTTTTACCATTAAACATTGATTTAAGTAAAGCCACCATTTCTGGTACATATACAGGGAATATGGGTTCATATTATACTAGCGGTTCAAATACAGCAGAGCCAATTTTAGAAACGAATACCGGTTACATTACAGGAAAACTTTCAACAGGAAGCGCTACTCCTCGTCTTCATAACAAGACTTATGATTCTTCGAGTGCTACTAATGGTATAAATTATTCTGTATATCAAACAGACAAGATGAACACCAACTATTCCACAACAAAGTCAACAATATCATCTACAGTAGAAAGTGAAGGCGTCACCGAAGCTGAAATTTATGATATATTTCAACCAAAAAACATTTCACTTTTTTATGTAGATACTTCAACTGGAACTTCGTATCGCATTGAAGATGATGACAATAAAGTTTATTCAGATTGGTCAACAACTAATGGTAGCACCAAAAGCCTGTCTGAATGCGGTTTTGGAGATTTAAAAAATGGTTATTACAAGGTTAAGTATAATTTGTCGAAGATGCTCTCAGAAGAACAAACAGATACGATTCTCAATGCAAAAACAATTAACTTAAACGCTTTGCAGTTATTTGGTCCAACTTCAAATACAATGAGCAAAAGCACATACAGCACTGTAACATTGAATAAAAAAACATATAGTTCGTTTGAAATGTTAAATGGTGGGATTAACTTTGAGTTAGCTGATTCAGGTTCTGTAAAGATTGTTTTAGGTGCGTACGCAACAGCAAAATCTTCTACTGGTGTAAATTCTGTCTTGCCTTCTGTTTACAAAGTAAATCGTTCTAGTGACAATACAACAATCGAAAGTTATAAGAAGATTAATAAAATCTACCAATCAGGCAATACTTATTATTATGAATATAGTGATGATACATCGGATACAAAACCATCAGACGCAAAGCAAGTTTTTGATCTTACAACTTTATATAATGGTGCATTTAAACAAAAATCTGCATATTACATTGAGATTCCACTAAATGCTGGTGACTATTGGTTTGGTGCTGATGATACAAAAAACATGGCTTCATTTATTTTGTATCTCGATATTGGTGCTAATGCTGGTGATGATGGAGGAGATAGTGGAGATACTACAACTTCAGATATTGATTTTGTATATTATGATAATAAAACATTAAAGAAAATAAGTGATACTGGATATAAAAATAGTGAAGTATTATTTGATTTAGGTAGTAGTACATCAGGATTAATAGCATTTAAAAGAACATATAGTGATTCTTCATCTATTGTATATTATTATCCATTAACTGGTAGTGGTATAACTGTTGTAGGTACAACTACTAATGCTAGTGGAACAGATGAAAAAATTAAAAAGAACGATTAATATTAGTGTTTTTTAAAATTATATTAACTAGTATATATTATTAAAAATTTAATTTTGTTCTTTTTAAATTATTTATATATAAAAAATATAGTTAATCTAATTTATTTTTGTTGTGTAAATATTTATCGGCAAAAATATTTTTATATTGTTTATTGTTTTTTGCCGATAAATTATTAAAATAATAATATGAAATAT
>CAVDQJ010000149.1:0-3355 GCA_963611005.1 bacterium
TATCTTTTATTTATTTTTAAAATTTACTTTTAAAATATTTAAATAAATATATTTTTAATAAAAAAGCCTGATAATAATATATCAGACTTACAAAACATAAATGGTGCCGACTATTAGATTTGAACTAACGACCTACCCATTACGAATGGGTTGCTCTACCAGCTAAGCTAAGTCGGCATACATAAAATTATAAAGAAATAAATTATATAATTCTATATATTATTTTCTTCAATTTCTTCTTTTTTATAAACATAATTATAATATTCATACTGTTTATATTTTGAAGAAATCTCTTTCATTTGTTTTAAACATTCTGAATGTAAATATTCTTTATTTTCCTTAACAGTTTTATTTAAATCAGGATATATTGGAGTACCTACTACTAATTTAATTTTAGGTTTCATCCATTTAAATAATCTTTTTTTCATAATAGATACAATTGGTACTACTGGAGCATTGCATTTACTAGGATAATGAAATGATCCGCTAGGAAAGTCTCTAATTTTTGTATAGTATGGCCAAATATGAGCTTCAGGGAATATCAATATAGCTTGTTTCTTTTTAATGTAATAATCAAAACATTTCATCATATTAGCTTGAGTTTTAAGCGAATCACCTAAAGGTATAAAACCTAATGCTTTAACTAAATGCTTAACAACAGGAATGGATAAAGAATCTGAAAATGCTAATATATTTACTCTTTTATTCCATATTAAATAAGCATTAATCATAATAGCATCCATATTAGATATATGATTAGCATATATAAAATAACCTTTATCTTTTAATTCTTTTAAATTCTTTTTATTTTTAACTGTTGTTCCTCTTAATATACAAAATAAACCTAATATAGGATGAGCAACTCCCCAATATAAAATAGCAGAAAAGAACTTCTCTAATGGTTTTTTTCTAATGAATTCATAATTTTCATCGAGTTTTACTCTTGAAGCGCCTTTAGTGGTTTGAAAATCTACATTTATATCATCAGTATAATAAATTGTATCATTTCTTTTTCTTTTTGCCATTTTGACTCCTTAAAGCATCTTTATCAACAATCTTTCCTTCGTGTTCAATCTTATCCCATGTCTTTCTTTTTGATTTATGGAATAATCCATCGAGGAAAGCAACAGGAAAATCAAACATAAAGAACATATATGTAAATAAAGATATAAATATTTTATTACCTTTAAATTTAAGTCTTTTATTATCAATAATAAATACTAAAGCACATACAAATACAAATGTTAAATACATATATAAGAAAGCAATCCAAGCACTAAAGAATGTAAATTGAGGTATTTGATTTGACCAGAAATCTTCATTATAAGCAGGTAAAGATGCTGTAATAATTGCAGATATAAACAAACCAATACCGATAAAGAAAGCGATAAATTCAATAACACATAATGCTCCAAATGGGAAAATTGAAAAATTATATTCCCATAAAGATAATGTTTTCCTACCTCTTTTTAAACAACCATAATCATAAGTTTTTTGTTTAAATCTTTTTCTATTATCAAAATATCCCCATGTCCATCTTATATGTTGTTTATGAACAATAGACATTTGAGGAGTTTGTTCATCATAATACATCGCTAAAGGATAATAATGCATAGATATATTATGATAATAACAATATGTAGTTAATTCTACATCTTCAGTCATACCATTAAATATCCATCCACCTTCATTATCGATAATATCAAAATCTACATAATATCCTGTTCCAGTTAATGTACATTTTTTAAATAAATAACTTCTACCATTACTTGTAAAGTTATTCATAAAAGAAAATAAAACAGCACTATCACTACTAACCCAGTTCATACTAGCATTAGTAAAGTTTCTATAACCTGTTGCAACTTTATATCCTTGATTTTTACAATCATTCATTAAGCTAATGTAATCAGAATTCATAATGTTATCTGCATCAAAAACCATAAAAGCATCAAATTCCATATTATGATCTTTAATATAAATATATGCTTCATTTAAAGCATGACCTTTAGTTCTTTTATTAACTAAATCTTTTCTAATTATTACATGAAAATTAGATGGGTATTTACTAACTATTTTATAAGTTGGATCATCTTTTGATTCGATGATAACAAATACATCATATTTATCTTTAGGATAATCTTGTTTAGCTAAAGAATCTAAACAATTTCTAATAACTTTATCTTCGTTTCTTGCTGGAATTAATACAGCATATTTATAATCAACTTTACCTTTTTCAAATTTTTTATGTTTTTTAAATGCTAAAATTAAAAAAGGAATGTAATACCAAGAAAGAATTAAAAAAATAACTATTATTCCTACAAGAACAACATTTAAATAATTGGCAAAATTCTTATACATTTCCTTAAGCCAAGCATCAATAGTTACTAAAACAATCGTAGAATTCATACATAAAAATTATAGTAAAAACTAACTATTTTGTAAATAGTGACTATCTAGTATTAAATACTAGTAGTTATGATTTTAAATATTTTTAACTTTTAAATTAATTTGTTAATTTCTTCTTACTTAATCTATATTGATTTATAGTTATAATAACCATTCCAGCAAGTATTAAACCCATAGAAATATAGAATGTAAAATATGGAGTAATATTAAACATAAATATTGATATTAATGAACCAATAAATGGATTAATACCAAAATAAGATATAGATATACTTACACCTAAATGAAGTTGACATAAAAATACCATACTAACAGCAACTCCATATATCATAAAGCCCATACCTAATAAAGCGAAATGATAATTTAATTTAGATATATCAAATGTTTCGTTAACAAATCTTGATACGATTAAACATGCAGCAAATGCTACAAAAGATTTAAATAATACTAAATAATAAGGAGATGCTCCTTCTGATTTTCTTGCTATATTATTAGATAAACTCCAACATAAACATGCAACTATAATATATATAATTCCTTCATTAAATACAAATCCATTACTAGATATATTTAAACATATTGTAGATCCCATAATACAAGCAATACCAATCCAACCTAATACACCAATTCTTTCTTTAAACATAAATAAAGCGATAAATGCAGTTAATAATGTTTGTGTAGCCATAAGTAAGCTACTAGTTTCACTACTTACTTTACTTATACCTAAAATAAATGTAATAGCTGCACCAGTTTCGCATATTCCATTTAATAAGACATATACAATATTTTTTTTATTAATTCCGCTTGTTATACCTTTTTTAAATCTTAAATATATAACTACTATAAACATAGATATAATTGCACCTAAATACATTAAAGAACTCTTTAAAAATGGAGGTATATTATTACCTACTAAATTTAATAAAGGTACATTAAAAGCGTATATCAC
>CAVDQJ010000150.1:0-3318 GCA_963611005.1 bacterium
ATTATTATGTTGTTTATATTAATTTGAATCTTTTTGATTTCAAATCTATAATGTATTTATCTAAATATAAGTAGAATTATATGAAGAAAAATTTATTTTTATCAGCTATAGCAGTATCTTTACTTCTTTGTTCTTGTACAGAAAGTCATACTCATACTTATAGTGATATATGGAATCATGATGATACATATCATTATCATAAAGCTACATGTGGTCATGATGTTAAAAAAGATGAAGAAAAACATTCTTTTGTTAATAAAGTAGTTGCTCCTAGTTATGATAGTGATGGATATACAAAACATACTTGTAGTGTTTGTGAATATACTTATGTAGATAGTGTTACACCTAAATTAAATCATAATTATTCTTCATCATGGAGTTATGATGCTACTAAACATTATCATCTTTGTACTGATAGCGGATATGAAAGTTTAAAAAGTGATGAAGAAAATCATACTTATGTAGATACAATAGTTGCTCCTACATATGATACAAAAGGTTATACATTACATGAATGTAGTGTATGTGAATATTCATATAAAACTGATTATGTTGATGAATTAACTAGAACTTATAATTTAGTAATAGATTTTAATGGAGGAACTTCTTTAACTCATGAAGGTTCTACTCAATTTAGTAAAGTTATTGAAAGTTTTTCTAAAGATGATTTCTTTTTTGATTTATCTAAAGATGGTTATGTCTTTAGAGGTTATGAATATAAAGGAGAAATAGTAGTAAATGAAAAAGGAGAATGGAAGATTAGTACTCCTACATTAGAAGATACAATGACATTTACTGCTAGTTTTTTACGTTAGCTAATTTAGATGTTTCTTTAAATATTGAAGGAGCAGGTACAGTTAGTGGAAATGGAGAATATACTTTAAATACATATGCTTCATTAGAAGCTACTCCTTCTCAAGGATATAAATTTAGTGGATGGTATTATGAAGGAACTTTATTATCAGATAATAAAGAATATAGTTATAAAGTAACAAAAGATATAACATTAGAAGCTAGATTCTCTTTAGAAACATTTACATTTACTGTTTCATCTTATAATTTAACATATGGTGAAGTTTTACCAATTGATGATAATGTTATTACTAAACAAGATAAATATACATTAAATGTAGATTACACTGATAAAGTAACAATAAAAGCTATATCTAAAGTAGAATCAGTTGATTTTATTGGTTGGTATGATGAAAATAATAGATTAGTATCACTTGATTCTTTATATACATTTGATATGCCTAGTCATGATTATTCATTAACTGCTAAATGGAATCATTTTAATATTGAATACAATTTAAATGGTGGAGAAAATAATAAAAATAATAAAGATTATTATGCTTTAGGTGAAGATGTTCCTACATTATATAATCCTACTAAAAAAGGATATACATTCTTAGGTTGGAAATATAATGGTAATTTTGTTACAAGTATTAATATTACTTGGCTTGAAAACATTACTTTAGATGCTATTTGGGAAGCTACAACATATGATATTACATATCATCTTGATGGAGGAGATAATGCTACAAGTAATCCTAAAACTTATAATATTGAAAGTGAAGATATCACTTTAGCTTCACCTACTAAAAAAGGTTATAACTTTAAAGGATGGTATACTTCTTCAACATTTGATGAATCAACTAGTATTACTACAATTTCTAAAGGTAGTAGTGAAGATATCAATTTATATGCTAAATGGGAAATAATTACATATTCAATTACATATAATTTAAATGGTGGAAATGATTCTAATTTAAATCCTAAAACATATACTGTTGAAGATGAAATTACTTTAGTAGAACCTACTAAAGATGGTTATACATTCTTAGGTTGGTATAATGGTGATACAAAAGTAACTAAAATTGAAAAAGGAACAATTGGAAGTATTTCTTTAACTGCATCTTATTCAGCTAATTTAAATACTTTATCAGTTAGTAGTGAAGATACATCAAAAGGTAGTGTAGAAGTTATTAGTGGTAGAGGATATACTGATGAAGAAATCACTGTTAAAGTAACTTTAAATGATGGATATTATTTTAAAGGTTGGTATGAAGGAGATAACGAAGTATCTGTAGAAGAAGAATACACATTTAAAATGCCTTCAACTAATAAAACACTTGTTGCTAAATTCTATAGTAATGATGAAACTGATGAAATGAATAAAAAACTTGGTAAAGTTCCTACAGTTAATGGTAATACAGTTACATATGGTTTATATCCTCAAACTATTGTAAGTGATACTGATCTTATTAGTAAATTAGATACTTTAACTACTGCTGAAAATGGTTGGTATTATTATGATAATGCATATTATGTTAAATCAACTGTTACAAAATATGTAGCAAGCCATTGGTCAGAGAGTGTTGATACATATACATTTAGTGATGGAAGTGAAGTAGTAACAGGAGATACTCGTTATTTTAAATGTGAACCAATATCTTGGAAGGTATTAACAACTTCTACAGCTGAATCAGGTTATACTACATATAGTTTAGTTTCTAATATTTTATTAGATAATAAGAAATATAATGAAAATTATAGTGGACAAAACGAAGCTGGATATTATGCTAATAACTATGAACAATCTGAAATTAGAAGTTGGTTAATTGGTGAATTCTATAATGAAGCATTTAATTTAAATAGTTCATATCTTAAAAAAGTAACAGTAGATAATAGTGCATCTACAACATTAGTATCAGATAATCAATATTGTTGTAATGATACTGAAGATTATGTTTACTTATTAAGTGATGCTGATTATCAAAATACTTCATATGGATTTAATACTGAAACTACTTCAGATAAAGCTTCATTAAGATGTAAAGTAAGTGATTATTGTTTAGCACAAAGTGCTTATATGAATACTGGAACTTATAATGGATGTTCATCTTATTATACTCGTTCACCTATTGGCTCTTATTCAAATCAAGCTTCATTTATTTATTATTATGGTGCTATATTTGAAGGAAAAGCAGAAGATTCAACTGGTATTTATCCATCTTATCTTGTTAATAGATTAAATGGTGTAAGACCTGGAATAACTATTAATATTCCTTTAGAAAACTAATATTTAATAATAATAAAAAAATAAAAGACTACATAAATGAAGTGAACCCTAAAAGTTGTACCGAGTAATCGGAAAAACTTAAGGGGTTCACTTTATTAATTTGGATGTTTTTTATTATATTTTTTTAATTTCACTATCTAATGTATATGTATTAAATTTAATAGATATTTGATCACCTTTATTAACGTTTTCTAATTTAGCATTATTACCTTTTTCTTTCTTTAATTTAGTTAAAT
>CAVDQJ010000151.1:0-2766 GCA_963611005.1 bacterium
GAGTAATAATACCAGTAACAGATTGATAATATAATACACCATTAGTAGTTTGATCTATTCTTCTAAATGCTAAAATAGTATCTCCAGTAGTATCTCCAATTTTAAATGTAACATTAGATTTAGAGTAATCAGTATTATCAGTATAAGTACCATCTGAATTTAAT
Organism: bacterium; assembly: GCA_963611005.1. Classification (GTDB taxonomy): domain Bacteria; phylum Bacillota_I; class Bacilli_A; order RFN20; family CAG-826; genus Onthovivens. The sequence goes on from CAVDQJ010000151.1 coordinate 165, forward strand.
GTTTTAATTTTAGTTAAAGAATTGTTTTCTTTAGTGACAAAGTCAAATTGACCCATTTCTGCTCTTGTATCCTCGCTACTTCCTCCGCTAGTACCTACATCAATATAAATAATATAAGGGTTTGCAAGCATATCGGATGCATACTTTGTTATAAAAAATTCGTAACCATTATCAATATCTTCTTGAGTAATATCAACACCAAAATAATATGGTACATAAGCATTAGATCCACCATAAATTGTACAACCGCACATATCATTATTGAAGTCAGCGCCTTGCATATATGTAGTGTTAGAAAAGCCTGTTGAATAATCTTTTGGAGTACTTCTTTTTAATCTTATAATGGAAATGGAAGCATTAGATAAAAAACCGCTATTTTTTGTGTTTATACCGATAAATTCAAATCTTCCAGGTTTGGTTGGAGCAACCCATATACCTCTTGCTGGTATAAAAAGGTCACCACTCCATGAACCAACTTTTGCATCTTTAACAACGATATAATGGTTATTGCTTGAAGGAAAAGAAGTTGCACTAGCACCATCACCAAAGTATGTTCCTGAAAGAACCATTGCTGTATCACCTTTTCTATGATCAGAAGAGACCTCAGTTTTTAGATATTCTTTAATTGTATTAATATGATCTTCGTCAGCGTCAACAGAAACTTGAGAGTTTCCAGCTGTTTTTATTGTATCAAAATTAACTTTAGATGAGTCGAAGTAATCTTCATATACTTTAACTTCTCCACCTGAATAATAGCCAATATTAGTACCTGTTGAGGATACAGGAATAGTTGAAGCATACGATGCGTTAATTGAGTTACCAGAAGATGTTACTGTTTTAGAACCAGAACCTTCAACAATTGCTGATGAAGTATCAAAATTAAAAGGTATTGCGTTTGTTTTTGGGACTGTGACTGTTGAGCCGCTTATGTATGAAGAATAAACTTTTAATTTTTCGTACATATCTCTAATATTTGTACTTGTTCCATAGTCTTCACCAGAACCACTACTATCTTGATCATAAGAATAACTATTTTTATTATAATCACCAATTAAAGTAAATTTAGAAACATTATCAAAACTATCTAATTTAGTAGTGGTACCTTTAATATTCATCTTAACATAATGAACACCACAATTATCGATAGTACCATTAACATATCCAGCAAAAACACCTACTAATAAGTTATCTTTTTTAGTAGTAATAGTTAAGTTATCTAAATATAAATTCTTAACTTCGTTAGTAGTAGAATCATATGTAATAGAAGTATCACCATTAAAACTTCCAATAACACCAAATACACCAACAATAGCTTTTTGTTTATTAAATTCTTCTTTATCTACAACAGTAGGATATGTAACAATATAATTTTCATCTATAACATTAGATACAGTTAAGTTAGAAATAGTATAGTTATTAGCATCAAAATTACCAATAAATGGATTTGTTTCATTTCCAATTGGAGGAATAACATATCCCGTACAATCGATATCACTATCTAATTTAAAATAATATGTATCTAAAGAACCATCACCATCAGCATCAGTGTTATATGTACCTAAATATTGAAGCCAAGCTAAGTTATATAAATGTCTTCCATTAGCTATAACAAAAGGATCATCTTTTGTACCTGTTCCAGATTTATAATAATTTGCTTGAGTAGTGCCTATTTCATCTTCAAATTTAACTTTATTTTCTTTAACAAACCATGAAAAAGTAACTCCACTAACAAATAGAGCAAATAAAGAAGTTAATGTTAATGAGAATGCTATTTTAAATACGTGATTGTTCTTCATAATTCAATTTTCCAATCTGCTGAATATGTAATATTAGCATCATTTTCTAAAGCACTAGCACCTAAATTTAATGAATATATATATTGAATACCTTCATCATAATATTCCATAATTATTGCTATATATGTAGTTGTAGATTTTACATTTTCATCAGTAAATGTTAACTCTTTTTGATAATTATCTTCTTTAATGAATCCTGTAGAAGGTATTGTATAGAATGCTTTTTTACTATCTAATGTTGTAGAAGTAAAATCAAAACTAGGTTTTGAATCATATTCAAAATAAGAAAATCTAAGTATTGAACTAAATGGATTTCCGCTTGTAGCTATTTCTTTAGTAGGTTTATTAGTAGTATCAATTCCTACTAATGAACTTGTATAATCTGTAGTAGTAGTAATCTTAAATTTACATGAACTAGATCCTTCTTTGATTTTTAATAACAATAATGTTGAATGAATTGGAGAAAGAGAAGAATATGTACCTAATTGAAATTTCTCATTTGTAGTATCTCCACTCCAAGTTTTAGTTTGAGGATTATATGTAGATGTAGCAGTTTCTTGATATGAATAATTAGTTATATTGTTTTCACTATCTTTTATTTCAGGATGTATTTCTAAAGATTCAATAACTGAAGGTTCTTTTGTAGTAATGAATCCAGTTCCATCAGTAGATGTAGTTCTAATAGAAGCAAACCAAGCTGAAGTAGCACTAAAAACAACTATTAATGTAAATATTGATATCGATAATATACAAACTTTCTTTAACTTTTCACTCTTAAATATATTCATAACTTTAATATATTATAT
>CAVDQJ010000152.1:0-2749 GCA_963611005.1 bacterium
AAGTTGTATTATCTTGAATTATTCTTTTATTTTCATAATATTTAATTTCATTCCAACTAGATGTGCTATTTTCATAAATATAATAACCATCACTAGTTTTAAATAAATTAAAACTAAATGAACCACTAATTAATTTATCATTTACTTTAATATAAGTTGTTTTATTTACGATATATGTATGGTCACTATTTTCAACTAAAGATGTATTCCATACTCCATCTACTAAAGTATAAACTTCACTATCTTTAGAAAATGATTCAATAGTTGAACTATTTTTAACATCAGTTTCTATTTCTTCATCATCAACAAAAGCACTCCAATATAATGAATTTACATAACTAGCTAATATAGCATCATCATTAATTCGTTTTAAATAACCAGTATTTACACTAGTTTTATCTATTTCATAATATGTTATATTATTGTCAGTATAACAATATTTATCATCGCTTATAAGTTTAATAGATTTAGTTTCTTCAATAACATTTTCATATGTTTTTAAATCATTAGATAAACAACCATCACTATATGTTAATTTTTTATTTGAACTAGTAAATAATATGGTTTTTAAAGATTCGTAAGCATTATTAGTAGTATTTATATCTCCATATATTCCATTACTAGAAGGCATAGTTAAAGATGAAGTAACTATTAATTTACCTTCTTTATCTCCTTTTAAATCTAAATAATTTGAATAAGAAGAATATGAATTATTAGATAATATAAATATATTTTTATTTAAAGATAAATTAGCTACATTTAAATATCCATCTGGATATATAACCATATTTTGATTAATAGTTAAATTTTCTATATACATTGAAACATATTTATTTATAACAGGATAATATATATCTTTACTTGTTAAAGAAGAAGAAATATTTAATGGATTAATCGATATATTATTAGCTTTATATACTTCTTTTCCATTTTCATATATTCTACTTACATCACTATTTGAGTTATCGATAAATCCATTTACTCCAATATATGTATTTTTAAATTCTTGATTATAATTATCAAAAAATCTAGTATATGTTGTTAAAGTTCCTTCTTGTTCTACTTTAAAATTACATCTAATATCTTTTAAAGTATATAACTCATAACTACATGCATTATTTTCTAATTTAGCAAAAGCATTTTTGCTTGAATAATAACCTTCAATTCCTAAATTCGCTATTAATTCCCCATTCTTTTTAATAATAATGCCATTATTAGATTCACTATTTAATCTAGAATCAAATATCAAACCATATGCAGTTACTTTACCATTATTGATTATTAAATTATGACCATTTAAATCAATTGCACCATATTCTCCATTAATAACGCCACTAAAATTATCATTTTGACCAATAGAAGCTCCAATAACAATATTACCATTAACTACTAAATCTGAATCTAACACTAAACAACTAGAATAATTAGATTCATTAACTAAATAACTAGTATTATTGCTTCTTTTATATGCATCAGCTAAAGAATATATATCTTTTTTACTTTGATCTATAAATAATGTTTCATCTTCTTTAATTTCGCCTACATTACCTGTATGAACTTCTTTATTTTTAGATAAATCAAACAAATATTGTAATGATACATTTTTAAAATCTTTATAAGCATCTTCTAAACTATTATAGCTAACTACTTCTTTATTTTTACTAATTTTAATAATATCTTTTAATTCTTTATTATTATCTAAAACAATATTTTCATAAGGAAAATTAACTAAATTGATATTAGAATAATCTTCAAATACTAAACTATTATTTATCTTAGTATTATATAAAGCAGGTGTAAAATCTATATCATCATATCCTGGCATATCTCCTACACCTAAATCTATAAATTTAATATTAGATGCAGTATCTTCAATATATAAATTATCTAAATTTAAATTAGATAAACTAGATATAGAGCATTCTTTTAATGTTTTAGGTAAATATAAATTCTTTAAATTAGTAGCGTTATTTAATGCAAAAAATGTTAATTCTGTTACTCCTTCATCGATATATAAAGTATTAACATAACTTAAAAAATTAACTTTAGAATTATCTTCTAGTGTTTTACCAAATATAGGAGAAAATCCCATTGGACCTACTACAACTTCTTTATTATTAACACTACCTTTAATATGTAAAGTAGAAGGCATTTCTTCATCAGATTTTAAATTATTAGCTTTTCTATAATTAGATAATAAAGATGAAGAAAAATCTAAAAATGATGGCAATGATGCATCTTTTAATAACGAAGATATATATTCAATAATATCTCTTCTTAATATAGCCATCATCTTATTTGTATAATCAAAAGATATATAATCATTAACTTTATATTTAAAATCTTCTAAATAAAAGAATGTTGAATCATATTTAGTAATGTCTGTAGAATCTATTATCTTCCCTTCTTTTGTTATTCCTGAAAATAATGTTTTACTATCTCCTTCATTTTTAATTAATACAAATGGAGGAGTTTCTAAAAATTTAGATATACTTAATTCATTATTTTCATCCATATATTCAGGAATTTTAAAAGATAAAGAATCATCACTATTAGTTTCTATATTTATTTTTATATTACCTAAATCAAAAATGTAATCTTTAGAATTAGAAAATCTTAAAGTAGAAAAATTTAATAAACCTAAATATTCATATTCTTTATCTTCACTAGGTGAAAACACAACACATCTTGTACTACTTCCATCATAATAATAGACATGTTTATCAGCTTCAGGATTGCTATTTAAATA
>CAVDQJ010000153.1:0-2737 GCA_963611005.1 bacterium
GTATATATTATATGCTATTTAATATAAACTATCAATTTTTATAAATCACATTTTCTTATAAATTTAATTTCTTTTAACAAAATAAAAGCCTCCTAGTTTTCTAGGAGGCAAATTTATTTTTTTAAATATTTTATTTATCGTTAAATTCGGTATTAGCTACAGTTCTTCCTTCGCCCCAATTGTTATTAGAGATATCATAAGTAATTCCATCAGCTAAACTACTAGCTTTGATAACTTGTTTATCAGCATCTCCTGAATCAGTAGCAACATTATTTTTAATACTAATTTGAGTATCTGCACCAACATTACCAAATCTCATAATACGATCACCGATATTAGCAAATGTATTATTTGTAATTACTACTCTTCCATGATCAACAGATGTTCCATTATCTTGAATTGCAATAGCATTGTGTGCTGTTGTATCAAATGATGAATTACTAACTTTTAATCCATAAATATTAGTTGTATATACTGATTGATAAGATGCATTAAATGTACAAGTATCTACAACTAAATTCTTTAATTTACTATTTGCATTTTCATTATAATATCTTATTGCTTGATATGTATCTCCTGCTGAAGTTCCACCGACATCAAATGTACAATTTGCAAATACTAAATTATTAACTTCACCTTGAACAAGAGATGAACTAAATTCTACTTTTGCAGTAAATGTAATTCCTTCAAATGTAATATTATTTAAAATATTAGAAATATAATAACCATTTGCACCACTAGTTACAGTCTTATCTAAAACATAATCATATCCACTACTATATACATGTCCGGTGCTTGATGTTACTCCTTTAACTTTAACATTTGCACCTTCTTTAGCTTTAAATGTAACATCAGATATACTTCTTGTATAATAAGCATATCCAGCAAAAGTAGCTCCATTCATTTTTTCAACAAAACTATCATATGTATAAGCTTCACTATCATAACCACCAATTCTATATTCAGTATTACTACCTTCATATTTTGTAGCTCTACCAAAATCTAATAAATTATATTCACCTTCTTCAAGAATTAATGTTCTACCATCAATTGAACCATATTTTCCATCTAAATAATCTTGAATATTTGTAGTATTAACATTTAAATCACCTTTTGCATTTCCTTGTAATGCTTCTACTGAATAAGATAATTTACATGATTTATCTTGATAAGAAACTGAAGCATTTTCTTCCATTTCTAAAGATACATCTATTGTTTTACTACCTTCACTTTCCCATTTTACATATTCAGATTTAATTGTTCTACCATTATAGACTTTATCGTCGATTGTTACTTTTAATCCATCGAATAATCCTGTATCTTCAATAGCTTTAATTATTGTTCTATATTGAATAACTACATTACTATTGTTCTTAATTTCAATTTTAAAACTAATTTTATCCATTGGTAACATCTTTGAAATAGATAATGAATGATTTGTTGAATCTAAAGTAGCTTCTCCATTATATAAACCAGCTTTTTCTTCATATTCACCTGTTTCACTATTCCATTCTTTGTGAGTTAATGTTAATCCATCTTGTCCATTAACAACATATGCTTCTACATCGACTTTACCAGATGTGACTGCGATATTTACTTTACTTTCATTAGAAAATACAGCATAAGTAACTCCGCCAACGACAGCTCCTACTCCAAGTAAACATGCAACAGAAGCTAAGATTATTCTTTTTTTGTTTTTCATTTTTTCTCCTTATTTATCTTTATATAAATCAATTTAAAGAAAATAATACATATTTAAAATATTGTATTAATAAGATAAATTTATTTTACCATATATATATATATTCAAGTCTAAAAATGAAAAACATCGATATGATCGGAATTATTTTTATAACATTTCTTTTAGTTAAATACAGTTTTTAACTATTTCTTTGTATGTTTTAAAATTTATAAAATTAAACAAAAATTAATGGTGGACCTAACGAGAATCGAACTCGTGTCTTTTCAATGCGAATGAAATATTCTCCCACTAAATTATAGGCCCATATAATAATTATATTATTATTCTAAATATTTCTCTCATACAAAACGATAGTTATCAATAAATTCTATTTTAATCTATACACGTATTTTATTTTGAATGTATAATATTTCTCATGGAAAAAAAGAAAGTAATAGTAATAGGTGCAGGTATTGCAGGATTAACAACTGGTATATATTTATTAGATAACGGATTTGATGTAACTATATACGAAAAACACTCTATTCCAGGAGGAGAATGTACTGGCTGGAGAAGAGATGGTGTTTTTATTGATGGTTGTGCTCATTGGATTGTAGGCACTAATAAAAATAGTGAATTATATCCTTTATGGGAACATATTGGAGCAGTTAATGATGATTCAGTTATACATAACACCGAATACTTTACTAAATTAGATATAGACGGAAAAATAATAACAATATATTCAGATTTAGATAAATTATATGAAGAGTTAATTAATATATCTCCAGAAGATAAAAAACAAATAAAGAAATTTATTAAAGGAATTAAATCATATTCTCATGTTTTAATTCCTGTTAAAAAACCTATTGATTACATGAATATTTTTGAATTAACTAAATTTGGTTTACATTCATTACCTATGTTATCAAGTTATTTAAAATATCATAGAACATCTGTACAAAAATTTTCATCTAAATTTAAATCACCAATACTTAAAAAAGCTATATGTTCTATTTTATCTACTCACTATAATATGCATTCTTTACTTTATAC
>CAVDQJ010000154.1:0-2688 GCA_963611005.1 bacterium
AAGCAAAGTTGCTCCCCAAGCATCGCAAATAAGGTGATGAAGTTTTACAAACACACCTATATTATGATCAACATTTATTAATTTAAAAGAATATAATTTATCTGACAAATTAAAAGGCTCACACATCCATTTTTTTAAAATATCTTTATAACTAGTCTCAGACAAATTAATCAGCTCAAATTCTTGACTTATATATCCTTCAGCATATTGCACTGGCACTCTTTCTTTAGTATCTACTCTAATTCTAATTCCATCGCTATTAGTAATAAGCACATTTATCGCATTTATTAGCTTACCAACATCGACATCATAACCGAAAAAAACACATCCACCGACATTACATATACTTGTTCCGCCAAAAAACTTTTCTGTATCATACATATTCATCTGTGAGAATGTTAAGGGTTTACGCATACAAAATTCCTCCTCAAGTTCCACATATATACAGATATAGTATCATATCGACACGTTAATATCAATTAAATTAAAAAATTTTGTCGCAGTTATAAGAAATCTAGCAATGTATTTTTGTTGACAAATTATGTTAAGTGCTGTATAATAGTTAACGTTTCAGAACATTTACATATACACACAATAATTTGGAGGTGCATTTTGGATGGGTATCATTTGGAGCATTCACAAGCTTCACCAGGAATACAAGTCACAGGATAAAAATGGCGATGAGAAACTTTTGAAGGTAGTTGAACCAACCGATGGTTCACTTGTCGGAAGTTTGACACTTTGTTTAATAAAAAAATCTTGTAAGCATTGTTAATGCTTAATTTTTTTGTCAATTTTTCAAAATGTATATTGCGTCTTATCGCGTCTTATGTAATAATATAAGTATGAGGTGAGCTTTCATGAGATTAAGAATTTCAAAATCGAAAAACGTTAAAATTTTTTATGTAATAAAAACAATATATGTTGACGGACGTCAAAAGACGAAGACTGTTGAAAGATTAGGAACAGAAAAAGAAATCTTAAAAAAATCAAATGGATTATCTGCTGAAGAATGGGCAAAAAAGTACATAGAAAATTTGAATTCAAATGAGAAACAAAATAAAATTAAAATAATTAAAGAATTTTCAAATTCTAAACAATTGCCCTTGAATATTAAGTCATCATTTAACGGTGGTTATCTCTTTCTTCAAAAAATATATAAAGAATTAAAACTAGATAAAATTTGTAAACAAATATCTAAAAAATATAAATTTGAATATGACTTAGATTCAATACTTTCTAGACTTATCTACACTAGAATTTTAGAACCTTCTTCTAAACTTTCGTCTTTTGAAAGTTCAAAAAACTTTTTGGAACAACCAAATTTTGAACTACAACATATTTATAGAGCATTAGAAGTCATTGCAAATGAAACAGAATTTATTGAAGCTGAAGTATATAAAAATAGCTTAAGTGTTGTAAATAGAAATACTAAAATTTTGTATTACGATTGCACAAATTACTTCTTCGAAACAGAGCAAGCTGAAGGCTTAAAACAATACGGTGTTTCTAAAGAAAATAGACCTACACCTATTGTACAAATGGGACTGTTTATGGATGGCAATGGTTATCCTCTTGCCTTTTGTATTAACCCTGGCAATACTAATGAACAAGTAACTTTGAAGCCTCTTGAAAAAAGAATAATCGAAGATTTCGAACTTTCACATTTTATTGTTTGTACCGATGCTGGTCTTGCTTCTAAAGAAAATAGAGCTTTCAACAATCTTCAAAATAGATCATATATTGTTACTCAATCATTAAAGAAAATTAAAGGTCACTTAAAGGAATGGGCTTTATCTACTGATGGTTGGCACACAATAAATTCTAATACGACTATTAACCTAGAAGATATAGACAATTCTTCTTCAAACGAAACTGTTTATTACAAAGAACGTTGGATTAAAGAAAATGGTATGGAGCAAAGACTTATTGTTTCTTACTCTCCTAAATATGCAGCATATCAAAAAAGCATTAGAAACGGACAAGTTATTCGTGCTGAAAATATGATTGAAAAACCTAGTTCTGCTACAAGGAAGAAAATTAACGACCCAAAAAGATTTATTACTTCCACTTACATTACTGATGATGGTGAAATTGCTGATTCTAAAAAACTTACTCTTAACATTGAGGCAATAAACGAAGAAGCTATGTTTGATGGTTTTTATGCTGTTTGTACTACTCTTGAAGATAATATTGAAGAAATAATAAAAGTAAATAAACGTAGATGGGAAATCGAAGAATCTTTTAGAATATTAAAAACGGAATTTAAATCGAGACCTGTTTATCTTAAAAATGATGACAGGATTAAAGCTCATTTTACTACCTGTTTCTTGTCTTTGCTGATTTATAGAATACTTGAGAATAAATTGGATTATAAATTCACAAGTTGCGAGATTATCTCTACCCTTAAACAAATGAATTTTTATGAAATTGCTGGCGAGGGATATGTACCCACATATACTAGAACACTACTCACAGACTCTTTACATGATACTTTTAATTTTAGAACAGATCTAGAAATAGTAACAAAAAAAGATTTTAAAAAAATATCAAAATAATTTCATGGTACGCATTTTCAAAAAGCTGTAATCGTTGTGACGCAACAATTACAGCTTTTAACTGTCAAACTTGAGATTAATATTTTTAAAAATCAAGTAAAAAGGAACTCACAAAATTTAATTATATTAG
>CAVDQJ010000155.1:0-2661 GCA_963611005.1 bacterium
TCACTATTAGCTACAACGATATAATCACTTTGTTCTAATTCATCATACATTTTATCGATTTGATCTTGAATGTAACATTCTTTTTGTTTATTATATTCTTCATTATCCATAGTATAAAGAATATCACTTGCATTAAATGTTACATCTCCAATTTCAATACCATAAGGTGCAGTATAATCATCTAACCACATACAGAAGTTTTCATCATCGCATTCTTTACGAGCTTCGATTTCTAATTGTTCATCGAACTCCTTTTCAGTCACTTCTTTACCATCAATTAAATATTTTGTCATAATTTAAATCCTCCTTATATTTAATTTACACTTATATTATAATATCTTTTTAGAATAAAATCAAGACCTTTTTTAAATTATTTTTAATTTTATTCATAATCTTCAAACTCGGCTTGAGTTATTTTTAATTCTATAACCCCACCCCTAAAATTGATTATAGCTTTATTTTCATAAATACTACTTGTAATAAAGTTATCTTCACTTTTTACTTGCTTTATAAATAGGTTGTAGAATTCATCTAATTGTTTATGAATGGAGTAATTAGTCCAAGCTTTACCTAATATTACCCAATCATTAGAATTGAATCTATATTCATTCCTTTTATATTCTAATAAATACAGTTGTTTTGTAACCATAAGTTTTATCCTCCATCTTATTTTACAATTATATTATATAATAAAACCTCTTTAAAATCAAGAGGTTTTATTAAATTATTTTTTTAATTAGCAAGTAGTTCCATTTTTAATAATGAAATCTACTTCATCTAAAGGTTCGTTAATATCCTTTTTCCAAGCCATCGTATCAATTAAATCATATTTACTTACATATATATTATAACCTAAATTAGATTTAAAGTAGATTCGTCTTGGAGTCATTTTATAAGAAGTAAGAATTTCAATAGTTTTATCACTAGTTTCTCGTTGAAAAGTTTTACCTATTCTTAAATAATCTAGGGATAATTCTTCTTTTATCTTATTTCGTCTAGCCTCTTTTTCTTTTAACATATTTTCATAATTATCGTCATAAGCCTTTTTAGCTTCTTTAACTAAATCCCATTCTAAGCTTTCTAATAAGTTAGTGAACTCTTTTTCGTTTAACCACATTAAACCTTTTAAGATTTCTAAAGTGTAAGCTTGAAAGTTTTCTTCTCTACATATACGCCAATCTCTAATGACACCAATACTTAATCTTTTTTCGTTAGAAACTACTTGGGAACCTTCTTTAATAGAATAAATTTTTTTGAAATCATATTCGAAAACTATATGTTCCTTATTTCGTTCGATACCATCTTTATCTAAAGCATATAAATTAGTATATAAAGATTCACTATTTCGAACGTCTACTTTTAAAGGTGCTAAATCTAAACCTTTAATTAAGCCTTCTAAATAATTTTTAATTTTTAATTCATTTTGTGCTTTTTGATTTTTTGCCTTTTCTTGTAATTCATTATAATTTAACATAATTTAATCCTCCTGTAGGTTTATTTATCTTACCTTACATTTATATTATATAATAAAAAAAAGACTTTTTCAAGTCCTTTTTTAAGAATATTTAAACTTTTTTAATTACCAAACAAAACGCATAAAGTTATTTGGGTCATCAACATCGATATTTTCAATTACCCTAATAATTGTGTTTAAAGATGTGTATAAGGAATTCTTATTAAAACCATCTTGAATAGTTCCTATAATAACACCTCTACTACCGTCTATAGCATCCTTATCGATTACCGTCCAAACATATTCCTTATCTAAATCTAGTTTTGAAATTAGTTCTTCATAATTTAGCATAATATATCACTTCTCCTTACAATTATATTATATAATATTTTAGCAGATAAATCAAGAACTATTTTAAATAAGATTTTAAATATCTCAAGTAAAAAGGTTCTTCCTTCTTATAGTCATTGAAATTCTTTAGAATTTCCTTTTTGCGACTTCTAGTTATGATTTTACCGGACTTGAAATCATCTAATAACTTAAGTGCCGTTTCATGAGTATGAATTAACTCTCTAGCATAATGAAAGAATTCAGTTAATTGATAAGATGTAGAACAACCACTATATAAGGATATTGTAGAATCATGAATAATTTGACTAGATAATTTACCTAATATCTCTTCACCCTCATTACTATATCTATTACTTAATTGAACATATTCTTTTAAAGCTTTTTCAAGATCTTCGTCCTTAGGCATATCATTTTCAATTAAGTAATTTAACTTATCATTATATTCTTTATAATAATTTGTAATCCCGACAATCCAACTTGCTAATACTTCTTCATTTATATAATTAGCATCTACCCCATTTAATTTATCTAAATCTACGAAATGTTCTAATTTAGAATATTCTTCAAATGAAAGTCTTTCCTTATTTGGGTTATATTCTTTTGCTTCCATTCTAGCTGCTAAGTAAACTTGACCTCCACTTACTAATTTAGAGATTCTTAAATCAGGACAACCTAAATTACGATAGATAGTAAATCTGTTTCCGTCATCGCTGAAGTTTTCATCCTTACATTCTTCGAAGCCATACTTTTTTAAATTGATTCTCATCTAATAAATTCCTCCTATTTATTTTACATTATATATTATAGTATACTTTAAAAAAAATCAATACTTATTTTAAAAATAATTAAAATATTTT
>CAVDQJ010000156.1:0-2644 GCA_963611005.1 bacterium
GAATTAATAATAATGATTCCGTATTTAATGCTACTTTCTTTGATTTTTTATATCAAAGAATCGATGATATGCCTAGTAGTTATAAAGATAGTGTTAAAAACAAATATGATGAATTAACATCAAATTTAAATATAAGCAATGCAACTGAAACTAATTTAGCAGCTTTATATAATGAAATATTAGAATTTGACTTTGATAAAGATAATTTTGATGTAGATAAATATTTAACATTAAAAGCAAAGATGGATACTTATTCTTTTGATAGTAGAAGTAATCCTAGTAGAGTTAATGAAAAAGTATATCAACTTGAAATATGCTACGATATTTATACTTTATTAAATACTGATATAACTAGTGAAAATATATTAAAAATATATGATATTGTTAATGGTGGAGCAGATAATTATTTCTATAGTTTAAATTCAAGAATTGACAATTATTTCCCTACTAATTCAAGTAAAAATAAATTATATAAATATGAAGAATATCTTTCATTTATGAACGATGTATATCCAAATAAAATGAGTAGTTTAATAAATGTTTATAAAACTAAAATTATTGAATTTGATTTATCTACATATGATGAAACTTCATATAGAGAAATATTTGAAAACGAATGTAAACAAATGTTAAATAAATTTTATTCATACATTGATGATTATTCAATTTATGACAAAATATATGCAATAGAAGTTAATATTAATGTAAATACTTTTATTAGCGTTGCTCAAAATGGAATAGAAAAAGATTCTATTAGCGTTTTATTAGATTTAAAAAATCAAATAGAGATGTCTTATGATTTTGTTGGAGAAAATAATATCAATAACTATGATACATATTTATCTTCTTTAGAAACGTTTGAAACATATTTAGAATCATATGTAGCTTTATTAATTGAAGATATCGGTAATTTTAATATCGATGAAAATGATTTATCTACTAAATTTATTGATATAAAAGATAGATATGATGCTCTTAGTTATTATGCTGGTTATTATATCCCTAACGAATATGATGAAGATAGTGGTGAAGAACATTTTTATTACACTAAATATATCGAAATGGAAATATCTTATTTAACTTATAGATTATTTAATGAATGTGCTACTTTATCATATTCAAATTATGCTACTGCATTTAGAATTATATATGGAGAAGTATTACTTGATGGTACGACCAATCAAGGTATCATGGATTATATAGAAGATGAAGCATTAGAAGACTATTCAGGAGTCTATAGATATGATGATTTTTCTAACTATTATGATACATTTGTTAACTTTGAATAATAAAAATATAAATTTCTTTGTAATTTAGTTATATTTATTTTGAAAAAGTATATATAAAAATATATAATATTTTTAGATAATGGCAAAACTAGAGAAATCTAGTGACGCAAAGCTATAGGGTCTTTTTATAGATAGCCAGTTACCTAATATATCAATGTTTATAAAAAGTCGCTTAAAGGAGCCTATTATGAAGAAGAGTAAGTTAAATAAAGAGAGATCGATGACTTCTTATTTAAAGATAAGAATTGCTATATTAATTATTTTTCAAGTTGTCGCTTTTGTTTTAGAAATTGGATTTGGTGTTATGTACTTCCTTGGAGGCAAATCTACAGTTTCTTTAATTTTATTTATTGTATCTGTTGTATTCGGCTTAGGTTGTATGGCTTATTTAATTTATTGCTCTGTTGTTTTAACAAGACTTTTATATAAAGATATCTATGTTAAATCCGTTACAAACTATGATAGTATTGCTCATTTTCATTACGATTTAAAAAAATATAATTCAATCGGCATTAAAGAATTCAATGAAATGAATGATAAACTTGATAATATTGAAGAGAGTTATAATAAAGTTATCATTTGTACAATTCCTAAAGATTATTCAGATTATAAATTTACTGTATTAAAAGGCTTTGGAGAATTGAATGTTATTCCTAGTGAAGAATTAATTACTAACCTAACTAATTTAATCAATGTAAGTAGAACATATAGAAATGTATTCGTATCTTTTAAACTTAAAACTGAAGAGATAAGAGCATTTGAAAAAGATAAAGCATTTGAACTCGCTACAATGATTAAAGATACATTTAAAACATGTAGACCTTTATTATCATTTGATGAAAAAGAACAATCATTCTTACTTTATATTCCTAGCATTGATTCTATTTCTATTTTAAAAGATAAATTAGAATATATCTCAACTCATTTCTTTATCGCAGATTATAGCGACAAAGAAAATACAGTTATAGCTTTAAAAATAAGTGGAGTTGTATATCCTTATTCAGGTCTTGAACTTATCATGACTCACCTTAAATACGCAGAAAGAAAAGGTGATTTTATAAATCTTTATATTCCTGATACTACTACAAAAGGTGTAATCAATAAAAACTTATATAGTGAAAAGATTGGTGAATTCAATAAATTAATCGATACATTTATGTCAGCTAAAAACAAGAAGATGACAAGTATGGGTTATATCGATTTAATCAAAGCTAGTTTAAAAGAAATAGCTAATACAATGGATTTTGATTGTGGTGGTATTGTTTCTCGTAACTTTGATGATAATAACTACATCTTAAGAAATACATATTTTAAATATAAAGAAAATGAATTAAATTTCAATTCTAATATGTTTA
>CAVDQJ010000157.1:0-2637 GCA_963611005.1 bacterium
TTATTACATCCTGTCATAAAAAGTGGTGTTATTAAAAAGATAGCTAATAAACCTTTTTTCATTAATTATTCTTCTCCAAAAAATTCTTGTTCAATTTCTCCTGCAAAGTCACCACCAAAAACTTTACTTGCTTCTAATACATTATTAGTTTGAACATTAATTATTTCAATTGATGGTTCTATATATTCTTTTTTCATTATTTTTTTCTCCTCATTAAATATTAGCTAGATAATCAAGAACACCATAATGTTTAATTACAGCATCATTATCTAAATAATTAGTTATATAATTAGTAGCTATTGATTTTATAGAATAACTACTTTCATTCATATAATAATAAGTACCATCAATACATACATAACATCTAGCAGTAATACTTACATCATAATTACTTGCTGCTATATTTTTAAATAAAACAGCGAATTGATAATAAGATCCAGTTTCATCTATTGTAGTAGCATTTTCTTCAGCTACTCTTACAGGAGTAATTTCATTATTATGTAATGCATTAGTAACAGTAAGACTATCAGTTCCTAAAGTTGTAGTTTTTTGAGATATAACACCAAATGTTACTTTAGTTCCCATATTAACTAAACCATCATATAAATCTTTAGTAATTGTTGTCCCAAATCTTAATGAAGTAGATTCTACATCATATGTTGTAGATGTTGTAGATGATATAGCTTTATAAAGGCTAATAGATTTATAAGAAGATGCAGTTGTTGATTTATAATATCTAAATCTCATTTGATTTGAAGAATCATTAAATACAAGTTTAGAAGTATTACTTATAATACCATCTGTAAAACTAATTGTATTTAGCTGTTGAGTTGAACTATCAAAATTTAATTTATTTTCCCCACTTACTCCATAAATATAACCATTAGCAGTTTTAATAGCATAACCACCATCAATACTTTCAATAGTAACAGCTACACTATTAATAGCATCAGTTGCTTCAATTACATTACTTTTAATAACAGTTTCTACATAATTGTTTTCAGCATCTTTTCCATTAAATACATAACCTTTTGTATTATCTTCATAAACAATTAGATAAGTACCAGAATAATCATCAAGAGAAGATGTTACTTTAGTATATTCTATATGACTAGCAACAGTTTCTTGTTTAACAGAATAAGCAAGTTTTAATTGTGAAGCAGTAGATAAAGCTTCAAATGCAACACCATAATTAGTTTGTGATTTAATATAATAACTTTTCATCATTTGTTGAGTCTTGTTATTAGATATTCCCCAATAACCAACTATTGTAAGAGTATCACCAACTTTAATGTTTAATGTTTTAAATGCATTATTTTCACCTTTTTTAGCAGCAAGACCATAAACTAATATTTTTGTAGTAGAATCTTCTAAATCTTGTAAATAGAATGCGCCATTATCTTCATCCTTTATACTTGATACAACACCTGTTACTTGATAATAAGTATAAGGACCATCAGTTTCAGAAGTAAGGGATGCTATTTCTGAAACTTTCTTTTCACTTATATTATCTTGAGTATATGTACCAATGCTTGAAGACCAAGCAGAATCACCATAAGATGTGCTATCACCAACTGCTTTAACTTTAACGATGTAAGTTCCTTGTGGAGCATAATTAATTGTATATGGTAAAGTTGTATCTAAAACATCAAATGTTGTTAAAGGACTAGTAGCTGTATCTGATTCAAACAAACCAACTGCAAACTTAGTAGCATTTGCAACAGCAGTAATAGTTACATCATTACCTTCAAGTGTTGCAGTAGGAACTTCTAAAGATGGAATAGAAGCAGAAACATAAGTTATTACAATTTTAGTTATTTGAGTATTTTTATTACTTGTGGATAATTGGAAATAACCATTACCTGTAGTATCATTTGTAAATGTATCAGTTTTTGATGTACCAGCAATTGTTTTATTACTAGTAGTTGTATAAGTACTCATCATAGAACTTCCAAAATAAATACCAACCTTAGCTGCAGTAGAAGTTCCGCTTGAATATGTAACAGCAATAGAAGATATCGTACCTAAATCAGTTTCATTATATAAATAACCTTTATTTTTAGAAAACATTAAATATCCTTTATCAGTATTACCATTTGTTAAATACACACCTTTTTCATAAAAAGAAAAGCCTGATGCAGTTTCGTGATTAGTATCTGTTGTAGATGCTGTAGAAGTAAATGCTGGTGTAAATGTATCATTATAATTAATAGTAAGTGTTTCAGCTGCTTTAACAATTTTATTTGTTTTGTTTACATTAATTCCTGTTAAAACTAAAGTAAACGTTGCAACTAATGATAAAATGAACTTAGAAAAATTCTTTCTCAATGTTACTTTCCCCCTTTATATAAAATAACAAATAAGATAATGATTTAAACAATTAATTTATTGTCCTTAAACCTTCTAAATGATAACATAATAAACATGTTTATTAAAGTTATTATCTAAAAAAAATCTCAAAAAAGTCTAATATTAGTTTTATAGTTATTTTTTGACTAACTAGCTTTAACTTATTCTTTTATTGTTTTAGTTAATTTAGTATAATTTTATTATATAAGGAAATCAAAATATGGAATATGTAACTTTAATTTTAAGTATTGTATCTTGCATAATTACTATAATTATTTTAATTTTTGT
>CAVDQJ010000158.1:0-2526 GCA_963611005.1 bacterium
ATATAATATCATATATATTAATGTAAAAATGAAGGTTGACAAGATTTTTTTTCTAAGTAAAATATAAAGAGCAAAAGAGGTGAGAAAATGATTTTAGTAATAGTAGAATCACCATACAAATGTAAAACAATTAGTAAATATTTAGGAAAAGACTATCGAGTTGTTGCTTCTATTGGTCATATTCGAGATTTAGCAGTAGGTAATGAAAAACATTATTTAGGTGTTGAAATTGAAAATCACTTTAAACCTATCTACGAAATAAATCCTAATAAGAAAAAAACCGTAGCTTCACTTAAAAAAGAAGCATTAAATGCTAGTGAGATATGTCTTGCTACCGACCCTGATCGAGAAGGAGAAGCAATATCATATCATTTAGCTGAAGTTTTAAATTTAGATATTAAGACTACTAAAAGACTTGAATTTCATGAAATTACTAAAAATGCTATTGTTAGCGCTATTAATAATCCACGAACTATCGATATGAATCTTGTACATTCTCAAGAAACAAGAAGAATTATGGATAGAATTATTGGCTTTGATTTATCACATTTAATGCAAAAGAAAATTAATTCTCTTTCAGCTGGTCGTGTACAATCTGTTGTTTTAGAAATGATTGTTGAAAGAGAAAAAGAGATTCAAAACTTTAAAGAACAAATTTATTATCTTGTAAAAGGTAAAATTACCATTGATGATAAAGATGTTAATTGCAATTTATTAGATGATGATAATAAAGAAATGAAGTTTGAAAGTCTTGAAAAAGCAAAAGAAGCTATAAATACTTTAAAAACTAAACCAATTGTTATTGATTCTATTAATACAAAAGAAATGAAATCAAATTCTTATCCTGTTTATACTACATCATCACTTTTACAAGATGCAGCTACTTTATTAAAATTTGATTCTAAAAAGACAACACGTCTTGCTCAAAAGTTATATGAAGGTATCGAACTGGAAAAAGGTAAAGGACCTGTAGGTCTTATTACTTATATGCGAACAGATAGTATTCGTGTTTCACCACTTTTTATATCTTTATGTAAGAAAAATATTGAAAATGAATATGGTAAAGAATATGTAGGCTTTGCCAAAATCAACAATAAAAATAGTGAAAATGTTCAAGACGCTCATGAAGGTATTCGTCCTACAGATATTGAATTAACTCCAGAAATAATTGCTTCAAAAATTGGTCAAGATGAAGCAAAACTATATAAACTTATTTATGTAAGAGCAAGAGCTTCAATGATGCAAGCTGAAAATTATTTACATCATGAAGTTAATTTTAAATGTGAAAATTATCATTTACAAGCAATAGGTGAAGAAACTACTTTTGATGGTTATACAAAAGAATATAAAAAAATTAAAGAAAATAAAAGAGAAAATCTTCCAGTTGAAATAAAAAATGATAGCACTATATCTAAAACAAATTTTGATTATAAAGAAAGTAAAACAAAACCAAAAAGTAGATATAGTGAAGCAACATTAATTGATGCTATGAAAAAAGAAGGTATTGGAAGACCTTCAACATATGCTTCAACTATTGATGTTATTAAAAAAAGAAATTATGTTACAGTATCAAAAGGCTATTTTATTCCTACAGAACAAGGAAGCAAAACAATTGAACTATTAGTTAAATGGTTTAAAGATATTATTAACATTAAATATACATCTGAAATGGAAACATTGCTTGATAAAATAGCAAGTGATGAAATGCAAGAAGAAGTTGTTCTTGAAGAATTTTATGATAAATTCCATCCTTTATTACTTCTTGCTAAAAAAGGAATAGAAAAAGATATTGTTGAAGATAATGAAGATTTAGGTACTTGTCCTCAATGTGGCAAAAAACTTGTTAAAAGAAATTCAAAATATGGAACATTTATTGCTTGCTCAGGTTATCCATCTTGTAAATATATTAAGCAAAATCAAGAAAAAGAAGAAAGAAAATGTCCTAAATGTCATGAAGGATTTTTAAAACTTAGAGCATCAAAATATGGTAAATTCTATGGGTGTTCTAATTATCCTAAATGTGACTATAAAGAAAAGTAATATGAATATGCTATACTTTATGCTATAGCATTTTTTATTTTTATAACTTATAATATTAGTGGGTAAAAGAAATGAAAGAATATCTTGAAAAATATATTAATTATTTAAAAAATAATCGAAAATATTCTGTAAATACATTTAAATCATATCAAAGAGATTTAAATCTTTTTATGTGTTTTTTACAAAAAGAAAATCTTGGAATAGAAGATGTTAACGAAAACATTTTACAAGTGTATATTTCGTTTTTAAAAGAAAATAATTATAAAACTTCTTCATTAAATCGTAAAATTGTAGCTATAAAAGGATTTTATAAATATTATTCACGTTTTATTAATAGTGAATTTAAAAATCCCTTAATTAATTATGAATCGTTAAAAGGTAGTAAAAAATTACCAGCATATTTATTTGAAGAACAAATAAAAGATCTTTTAGTAGTTGTTGAAAAAAAGAAAATATATGCAATTCGTAACCAATGTATAATTTTAC
>CAVDQJ010000159.1:0-2408 GCA_963611005.1 bacterium
ATAAATAGTAAATTAATAGATATATAAAAAGGAATTCAAGTTGATGAATTCCTTTTTTAATACATTTAATTTAATTTTATATAAATTAGTTTAACCAGCATAATATTCTAGATATAAAATATAGTTTTTCTTTACTGTTAAGTTGATTACTAATGAATAAGTACCATCTTCATTAGCAATATATCTTCCTACAACTTCTCCAGTAACTCTATCCCTTAATCTAAAACAAGTTTTTTCTTTTTGAGATACATTAATAACAAGTTGTAAACATTCATCAATATTCATTCCGGTATTACTCTTTGAAGATTTATCACTACTACTTAATTCATATCCAGCAGAATAATATCCATCAAATAATAATACGGCTGTACTACTTTTATTATTGGTGTTTATATAACATTTAGTGCCTTCATCATAAGTAAAACTATGATCTACAAAACCATTACTTTGAGCATCACCAATATTTCTATCAAAAATATATACAAATAACTTATCATGTCTTCTCATATAGATATCATATTTTTCATTAGAAACATTAAATTTAATCAAGATATCATATACATCTAATTCATTTAAAGAAGTAACATTAAATATTATTTTATTAGGGTTAGAAGTATCTGCTTTAATATAACCATCTTCACCATCACTACTAAATGGTTTAACAAATATATTTTCTTCACTAACATTATCCTTATCAGATGGATTAGATACTAAATAATCATATTCCATATTATTATTAGATGTATTAAAAACATTAGTTGATGAAGTTGAATTATTCATAGTAATTACAAAACTACTACCTTCTTTAGATAAATCAACATTTTTAACTAAATATGTATAAGGTGATGAAGGTGTTAAATCATCTCCAGTTGCACAATATTTATCTCCACTTTTCATACCTTCAAATAATGGATTGACATTTCTATAGAAATTTCTTGTTATATCAGTATTATTAGTAGAAGATATAGTTAATGTAGGTTCATCTATTTTTTCAAATGCTATAACTGTAGGAGAACATGTATATGGTTTATCTCCTTCTTTCATTTCATCATCAATCATAGAACTATCTATTTGAATAATACGTTTACCTTTTAATGAAGCAAATTTACCATCCATTGCTTGAGATACAATATTATTATAAAAAACATTAAATGCTTCATCTGCTGCAGTTTTATGTTCTTCATCTATTGTTGTAGTGCTTAATGGTCCATTTTGATATGAATAGTTAGCTACAAACATATAGAATGTATATAAACCTTCTCCATATTGAGCAATTAAGTTGTTTTTAATATATTCAGTAGTTAAAACATATAGTTTTTTCCATTGCAAATACTTAATAGTAGTATCTCCACTTGTTTTTGTATCATATAACCAACCAGTTGGATTATCCATAACGTTATTAGCAGAGAATTCTAATGTAGAAGCTTTTTCGCTAGTAATATCAACATTATTAAAGCTAAATAATCTTATATATTCACTCTTTAATAAATTATTAGTTTTTTCATTACCACTATCATCAGGATAAGTAAAATATTCATTATCATCATAATTATATACATCACTATTAAAGAATGGATATTGATAACTAACATCACTTGATGAAGAAGTTATTTTAAGTCTTTCACTAGATCCTCCTCCATTAGTATATGTTGTAGCACTTGATTTTTTACTATTAGAAAATAATGGGAATAATCTAATAACACCATCACTATCAGCATATTTATCTAAATCAGTTAACATATCAAAATATGTATCAGTAGGAACAGGTTGAAAAGCTTCACCTACTTTATTTTCAGTCCATTCACCTGTATTTCTAACAGGAGAATAAGGATAATCACTACTATCTTGACTCTTCTTTGTATTAGGATTTTTTACATATGTCCATTCAGTAAATGTATAGTTATGTAAATATTGGTATGTATAAGTATCACTTAATTCTGTACCCATTGAAGTAAAAATACTAGGAATAACTTTTTCAATAACAGAGCTAACTAATTCGTTAGTAACTGTTAATTTAATTGGAAGATATCTTCCAGTATTAGTATCATTCATAGCTTTAGCACTATCAGTTGTTGTAGATGTTGATTCACCTAAAATCAATCCAGCATTTTCTAAAGCATCATCACTATTATCACGCATTGTATATCCATAATAATAACAATCTCCCCATGAACCTAATCTATCACCACTATATTGGTTACGACCATTAAAATGTTCAACTCTATCTGGATCATTATAATTTGAAGAACTATCTTCATTAAAAATAGTAAAATCTTCATTAGCACTAGGTAAACCCCAAGTACGTTTAGCTCTCCAGTTATTGCTTAAGAAATTTTGACTTTGAGAATATGCTGATGTAATTCCTTTACTATTATTTCCATAAGCAACACCTCCATCAGCTTCAAATT
>CAVDQJ010000160.1:0-2231 GCA_963611005.1 bacterium
AGTTATAAGATCATTAACTTTAGCAAATTTATCATCGAGTAATTCTACACAGAATCCTCCAATTGTAACATATTCTGTTTCATTTAAATCTTCTTTATCAAGTTCAAAAAGGTCGAAGAAATCATCAAGATTCATGCCTCCATCAACGATATATGTTCCATCTTTTCTTTCAAAATATGGAGCTTCAATATTATCGGTTTCATCCCGTATTTCTCCTACTATTTCTTCAAGTATATCTTCTAAAGTAATAATACCTTCAGTTCCACCATATTCATCTAAAACTAAAGCCATATACATCTTATTCTTTTTAAAATCTTTAAATATATCATTAATTTCAGTAGATCTAGGATATTTTTCAATAGGCAAAAGAATATCTTTTAATGTTTTAGATGAATTTTCTAATTTAATTCTTATTAATGTTTTAGCTAAAACAAAACCTACAACATTATCAATGCTATCTTCATATACTGGAATTCTAGAATGAAGATATGTATCTTCATTTTTAAGTATTTCATTAATATCATCATTAATTTCTAATGCATACATATTAACTCGAGGAGTCATAACTTCATATGCTTCAGTATTAGCGTAATCGATAGTTCCTCTTAACATCTCTGCTTTATCTTCATCTACTATTCCTTTATCTTCGATTTCATCAACCATTTCATGAAGCTCATCACTATCTATTTGAATATCTTTAACATTATGAGTAATTGGGAAAGCTAATATATTAACTATATGTTTACTAATCCAAGTAAATGGGAATAATAAATAATAGAATATTGATAAAAATACAGGTGAATTTTTAACAAATTTATAATTATTTACTTTACCAATTGATTTAGGTAATATTTCACCAAATAAAATTAATAAAACTAATGTAGCAATAGAAATAATAACTGTAACAATAGGATATAAACTACTACCTTCTTCAATATTACATGCTTTAAGTATTGAATAAGAAAATGGAATAGAAACAATTTCTAAAGCGATATTAACTAAATCATTACATAATAAAACAGTAGATAATGTTTGATCATAGTTTTTAGCATATTTAATAGCCATTTTTAAACTTCTTTTATGTGTTTTATTATATTCATTTTCTAAATGATTTATATTAACACAAGTATAAGCCATATCTAAAAGAGAGAATAAGAATGATAAACTTATTAACAATACATATACTAAAGAATAGATTAAAAGATTAATTTGATCTTGATTCATTTTTATTCTCCTTTAATCTATTTATTTTAATTTCATTGATATCACCTACAAGTTCTTCAAGAATATCATCCATTGTAACGATACCAACTACTTTATTTTTATCATTTTTAACAATACCTATATGGATTTTAGATTTATTAAATTCATCAAAAACATCGTCTAATCTAGTACCTTCTTTAAAAAATAATGGTTCAGTTAAACAACTTCTAATATCTAAATGATTGTCTTCCATATATTCTTTAAAATATGTTCTAACAGTTATAATACCAATAATATTATCTTTTCTATTTTCATATACTGGGATTCTACTATATTCTTTAATACATCATCTACTTTAATTTCATCAAAAGTAAAAGCTTTATTTAATATTTCTAATTCATCTTTTTCAAGTAATTCTTCTTTTACTTCTTCTTCATCTTCTTCATTAGCATCAAGTACAGCTTTATCCGCTTCTTTTATAAAATCTTCTCTAGTTAAAAAGTTTTTATCTTTGATTTTAAATAGTTTTTGTACTCCTACTAAAATAAATTTAAAGATCATCATAATAGGGAATAAAATAATATAGAAAAATATAACAATATATCCAAATGTAGATGCTAATCTATTAGGTAAATGTTTACCTAATATTTTAAATAAAGAATCAGTTATTATAAATACAAAGAAAGATAATAATATAGAAGAAATAACAGATTGAACACTACTATCTAAAGATACTCCACATATATCTAAAATAATACTAGACATAAATAAAGACATAACATATTGAATAGCATTATTAACAATTAATACAGTTATTAAAGTATTATCAAAATGATTTATTAAAAATGTAACTACTTTTGCTAATCTATTACCTTTTTCTGCTTCAGCTTTAAAATGATATTTATTACAACTTGAAAATATATTTTCACTACCTGCAAAAATACCACAAACTAAAAGTAAAACTATTAATAATATTATTTTAGCCCATAAAGGCATATTTATATTTATATTACTACTATATATAATAC
>CAVDQJ010000161.1:0-2223 GCA_963611005.1 bacterium
CATCTATATCAAATAGTAAAATATATAAAGAAATACTAGATGAATATCAATTATTTTCTAATTATTTAATTTCATTTACTGGTAAAGATATAATATACGAAAATGATAAGACTACTAATAATATTTCAGATAATATATCTAAAGATTTAATAAAAAGAGGTATGAAATTTGTAGGTTCTACTACAATATATTCATACCTTCAAGCAGTTGGTTTAATAAATTCTCATGGAAGAGAATGTTATTTATATAAATCTAAATAAATATAATTATTTATTTGAAGAATAATATGTACTAACAACATTTTCTGTTTCGATTAATATAGAATTTTGATTGAGTTCTACTATTATTTCATCACAGATTTTATATACTTTTTCTTTAGTTATATCTTCTAAAATACATACGATTGTTTCTTCTTTTGTATTAGTATCTGTTTCATCTTTCCAATATCCATTAGCTTGATATACTGTACATCCTCCAGTATATTTAGTACATATTTCAGTTACTTTTTGAATACATGTATCAAATGGTATTATTTGAGTATATGTATCTTTATCATTTGTACCGATATATAAAGAATATTTAGTTAAGTATTGTTTAGCTACTATATTACTATTTATTTGAAAACCTAATAATACTCCTGTTATGGTCATATTAACTAATAATAAAACACTCATAACTATAGCAAATATTTTTAATTTCTTATTTTTTGATTCCATAAATAAAACTCCTTTTTAAAACTTATTTAGTATACAAGTTTTTAAAGGAGTTTTGTAGTGATTAATCTAATAAAGTAAGTTTAAATCCTTCTTCTTTTTTAGAAATATACATCGCTTTATCTGCTCTTTTATATAAAGTAGAGAATGTATCATTGATTTCTTTTTTAACAAATGTACCACCTAAAGATATAGTAATTGGTTCATTTATTTCATTGATATGTATATTTTTAATTCTAACAACTATGTTATTCCACAATAAAGCTACTTCTTCTCTTGTTTTAGTAATAGGAGAATATATTGCAAATTCATCTCCACCTAATCTAAAGACAATATCACTTTTATGACTTGCTTTTTCAAGAGCTTTAGCAATTTCAACAATAACTTTATCACCGATATCATGACCATATATATCATTAAAACTTTTAAAATGATCTACATCAAATAAAGCGAATAAACCATCATTATTTTCATTTAATAAATTAGTTATACATTCTTCACCATAACCTCTATTAAATATACCTGTTAATAAATCAGTATGTGCAGCTTTCTTTAATGATTCTTCTCTTTGTTTATCAACATCAATAACTTCTATTGTAAAAATAACATGAGATAATTTTCCATCTTCATCTACATCTTCTTTGATGATACGACCTCTACACCAACCAGAATATCTAGCAATAAATTCATATGATATTTGATCTTTATCTTTTAATCTTTCTTCAAAAGTATGAATATCTAAAAATTTTAATAATGATTCTCTAAATGGAGCAGTACATAAATCTTGCATAACTGTTTGTATACTACCATCCCAAAGACCTTCATTAGCCATAATAATTTTTTTAATATATTTAGTAGTTTTAATTTCATAAAATCTATTGTTTTTAACATCTATTCTATGCATTGATAAAAATATAGATGATATAGCTTCATAAGCTTCATATAAACCTTCACTATGTGTTTCTTTTTGATTATCAACTAAGGCATCAATGTTTCTAAAACCTACTACAAGTTTTAAATCTTCTTTATTAGTAGATAACTTGATATAGTGAGCTGAATAAAAATGTACTTTCTTATTATCATCTAAAATTCTATAAGTAAATTCATATTCATCATTATTATGCATTGTAAATATATTAATTAAAGATTCATTTTTAAGAAAACTTAAAAAGTTATTTAAATCATCTTTTAAAACTCTACCAGTAGCATATTTAATTAACATTTGATCATAGTTAAATTCTTTAGGTGCATCTAAAATACCATCAGTAACATATCCATTTAATTTAATAATACTAGCAGTATTTGTAATACAATCAACTGTAAATACATTTAAGTAATCTTTCGCTAACGCTTGTATTAATTCTTGATAATTTAACATGTATTCAACCTTCTTTCCGGTTTAGTTTAATTATTAATATAGTAACCTAAATATAATAAATCTTTACCGCTTATAAATTATAACAAATTATTATATAAATAGCATTTTAAATATTTATTATCATATGAAAAA
>CAVDQJ010000162.1:0-2096 GCA_963611005.1 bacterium
AAACTATATTAAATGTCTATTAATTTGATGATCCAAAGACTTTATCAATCCATTCTGGATGATCGACATATGGATTTCTATTTTTTTGTTTAGAAGCTGCTACTTTATCATTTCTATTAACTTCAATCTCACTTACTGGATCAAGTTTACTCCATTGAATCATGGTCTTTACGCTATCACAAACATTAGTAATTGGAGTGCCTCTTTCAATAAAATAAACTGTATACATATAAAGAATGATACGTGCACAATCTCCTTTTACACTATCCATTGGTTCAAAATATCCACCACTAGTTTTTGCAAAATCTACACCATCATAATTTTCGACAGTACCATTTGTACAATTTGCATATTTTAAATTACCTCTAATTGAATTTGTTGCGTTATAAGTAGGCATAATATGTAAAGCATCACAACCCGCTCCATCAGTTCCATATAATCCACCTGATAAAGATTGAGGCCATGTATGTTCTCTATTCCAAGTTTGTGCAGCATTTTTCTTTACACTCTTTTGAGTATAAAAGTAAATCATATTTTCACTATTATTTGGATCTTCATTAGTTGATTGAAATAATATTGCTAAACTGTTTGAACCTGTTCCACTATATTCATATGAAGCTTTAGGTTTACATAATGTAGTTAATGTTTGTCTTAAAGTTCCATTTTCTCCACCAGTCATATCATCTGTAATTGAAGAATAATATGTACCTGGATCTGAAGGATAATCTGATCCTGAAATTGTTCCACTACTTGAACTACCTGAATCAGTTGATCCGCTAGATGAACCACCTGAACTAGAAGAATCACTTCCACCAGAAGATGAACTACCAGTTTTGCCATTTAATGAATAAATATATGGATTACCACCAATTTCATAAGTTGTTTTATAATTCATTAAAGTTCCATAAATTATAACTTTATCACCAACTTTAACAGCATTTGAATCAGTAAATTTTACATTACCTAAATCTTTTGCTCTCCATACGATAATTTCTTCATCAGCAGATTTAATCTTAAATGTACCATTTCCATATTGTGTAGAAATTTCAGTAATTGATGAAACAACACCATATGTATAAGATGGATTTGTATCATCTAATTCAGTTGAACTACTTCCTGTTCCTAAACCATCAATAACATCATTAGCTTCTTTAACAGAATAAGGTGAAGAAGCTGTACCTTCATGAGTACCATATTCATCATATGTATCAGTATTATCACCTGTGTTACCGCCAGTATTATCACCAGTATTATCGCCACTAGAACCATTATCTCTAGTTGTACTTCCATTTAATGTATAAATATATGGTTTATCACTAATTTCATATTTAGTTTGATAGTTCATTAAAGTTCCATAGACAACGACTTCATCACCAACTTTAATAGCATTTTCATCAGTAAATTTAACATTACCTAAATCATATGCTCTCCAGACAATAATTTCTTCATTATCTGATTTGATATTAAATGTAGCATTACCATAACTTGTAGAAACATTATCAATTGAAGTAATAACTCCATAAGTATATGAAGCACTTGAATCTTTTAAAGTTGTAGAACTACTTCCTGTTCCTAAATTAGTAATAATTGCATTAGCTTCTTTAACAGTATATGGTGAAGAAGCTGTACCATCATGAGTTGCACCTTCATCATAATTAGTTTTAAAAGTAATGGTTACTTCATTTTTACCTTCATTAGCAAATACTATACTACAAGTATTATTATTTACTTCAATAGTTAAACCATTATATTTAACTTCATTAACAGAATAATTAGTTTTAGGAGTAATCGTTAATGTAATAGTATCCCCTACAAAACCATTATAACTATCAGCTTCAACAGTTCCTTTACTTTCATCATAATTAAGAAATAAACTAGATTGTTTCTTTTCGATTACTGTATTACCACAACTAGATATAGCAATTGGTGTACTGATAAGTGTTAATATGAATGCCACTTTTTTAAATTTCATAATAAATTTCCTCAACTATTTTATTATATAAAATATAGTATTAAGATACTGTTAATTTATTTATACATTATTTAATAGGTACAATCAATTTAAATATTAATATTTATATATAAAAGGCATAAAA
>CAVDQJ010000163.1:0-2083 GCA_963611005.1 bacterium
GCCAAGATAGTTCCAAATATAGAAAATACAAAATAATAAATCATGTAAATAATTATATAATTATTTAAACTACTTTTTAAGCAATATATTAAATTTTACAAAAATATATAAGAAATGATATGGTTTTTAAAAAAATATATAAAAAGTAAATAATATTTTTACAATTTGTAAGAAAGAATATATAATTTAAATATATGAGCAATTACATAATTTATTCAATTGAAGACGATAAACAAATTTCTCTTATCATTAATAAAACTCTTACTAAAGAAGGTTATTTAGTAAAATCATTTTATGATGGTGAATCTTTTTTAGAAGAATATAAAAAGAATAAACCAAATATGATATTGTTAGATTTAATGCTTCCTAATATTCAAGGTATGGAATTATTAAATTTAATTAAAGAAGAAAATCAAAAATATAATGTTAGTGTTATTATTGTAAGCGCTAAAGAAACTTTAGAAGACAAAGTAGAGGGTTTAGATAGTGGAGCTGATGACTATATAGTAAAACCTTTTGATTTAAGCGAATTGAGAAGTAGAGTTAATGCTTTACTTAGAAGACAATTTAAAAATAGTGATGAAATTAATATAGGTGATTATAAATTTTTAATAAATAAAGAAGAAGTTTATTATAAAGGTAAAAAAGTAGATTTAACAAAAACTGAAACTAAAATATTGATGAAATTAATAAATTCTAGAAAAAATATTATTACTAGAGAAGATTTATTTAAGGTGTGTAATCCAAAGGAGTCCACATTTAATAGTAGAACAATTGATATGCATATTAAATCAATTAGAAATAAATTAAATGATAAAGATGGTAAATTAATCCTTTCAATATATGGAAAAGGATATATGATTGAGTAGTTTTAAATGAATACAAAGAAGTTTTTAAGATTCGTTATCTTATATGCATCTATATCTTTTGCATTGATTTTTTCAATACTTTCTGTATCTTATTTTGTATATAGAAACGAGATGTTTAATGATAATGATTTAATAAAAGATGAAGTAGTGCTTAAACTTGATCAAGGAAAAGATTTAGATTCTTCATTATCTTATTATAAAGATACAAATAGTATAAGAATTACTGTTATAGATAAAGAAAATAAAGCTGTAGTATTTGATAATATTAATACTGTTATATTAGATGATAATATCGATAACTTAATAAATATAGTTAATGTTGAAAAAGTTGAATATTCATCATTTTTAAATATGAATGTAGCTAAGAAAACATATGAAATTTCTAAATATAATTATGTTATTAGAATTGAAAAAGAAGTGTCAAATACATACTTTATTTTAAAAAACTGCTATATTGTAATACCTATTTTAACACTTGTAATAAATGCTATATGTATTGTTTTAGTATATTTAAATTTTAAAAAATCTTTTATTCCTTTAAAAAACCAAGTAAGAAAATTAAATAAAGTAATTGGTAATATAACTACAATTAATGATTATGAATCAGATTCTATTAGCTTATCTAATTCGATAAGATCATCAAGAAAAGAAATAGAAAAAATATTAAAAGAAAAAGATGAATACGCTTCTCAATTAAACTTTATATTAGACTCTATTGAACAAGGTATTATAGTTTATTCTGATGATGATAAACCTATATTATTTAATAAAAAAGCATTAGATATATTTTCTTTGACTAAAGATGATTTATCTAATAATGGTATTGAATGTACTAATAATATTGAATTATGTAAATTAGTTAAGATTACTAAAAGACTTAATAGAAAAACACAAGATCATATCAATGTAGATAATAAAGTTTATGAGTGTGAAGTATTTCCTATTTCCTATTCTTGGAGTAAAAAAGATCTTAAACCAGGTGTTTCTATATTATTAATTGATGTAACAGATGAATATAATGCTAAAAAGATGAAAGAAGAATTTTTTGCTAATGTTGCTCATGAAATCAAATCACCATTAACTAGTATTTTAGGTTACCAAGAGATGATTAAAGAAGAAATTATAACAACTCCTGAAGAGATTAAAGAAGCTAATCAAGTAACAATTAAAGAAGCTCAAAGATTAAAAGAAATAGTATCTAATATGTTGGGTTT
>CAVDQJ010000164.1:0-2039 GCA_963611005.1 bacterium
TAATTATTTAATACATCATCTTTAAGTAATAAATTGTAATCATTTCTAAAATCTTTAAATTCTTCAGCGAATACATCCATTACATTTTGATATTTAAATACACAAATAAATGAATTATTAGAAGTGCTTTCTTTATTGATTAAACTATTATTTCCTAATGAAAATATCTTAGAAGTATTTACTTCTATTGCTTTTAAATTTTTCATAGTATTTAATAACATGCCATTTTCATAAATATGTTTTAATGAACTATCTTCGTTTATAACAATATATTTAATTGTATTAACTTCATTAAATGCGTAGCTTTCAATATACATAACATTATTAGGTAAAACATATGTATCTTTTGTATAGTTTCCTGGTATTGCATATAATGTTTCTTCATTAAATGAATATAAAATGCCATCTATTGACTTAAATCTAGTGTTTTTACTATCTATATTAAGTGTTTCACCTTTATAATTTTTAAAAGCATCTTTAGCAAATCCTTTTAATGTAGATGGTAAAGTTATTTCAAAATAACAATTATAAAAAGCTTCACTTCCAATATATGTAATACCTTCATTTAAATTAACTTTATTTAAATATGTATATCCATCAAAAACATTAAACGCACTATCTTCGATATATGTAACAGATGATGGTACATCAAATACTGTTCTTTTATTACCATAACAATATTTGATCAACTTAGTCATATTTTTAGAATATAAATTACCATCTAAACTACAAAAATACTTGTTTTCATCACTTACTTCAATACTAACTAAATTAGTTAATTGTTTAAATGTAGCACTACCGATATATCTAATTGTAGAAGGTAAATAAAATTCAGTTAAAGAATCACATCCTGAAAAAGCTCCATCTTTAATTTCTTCTATTCCTTCACATAAAGAAACACTAACTAAATCAGCATTATTTTTAAAAGCGTATTCTCCAATAACTTTAATCTCACTACCATCTTCAAAATATATTTGATCTAATGCTCCGTTTAGATCAGCAAATGAATAAGAACCTATCTTATCGATATGTTTACTAAATGTTAAATCTCCAGTTATTCCACTATTACTAAAAGCATAATTTCCAATAGTAACTAAAGAAGCAGGAAATGATATAGATTTTAATTTTTGAAAATTTTCAAATGCACCATTACCAATATAATTTACATGAGAATCATTAGCAAATACTATTCTTTCATTTTCTAATATATATCCCCAATCATTGATATAAATATCTCCATCTCCAAAATCCATTTTTTGTTTTAAAAAATCATCTCCAATTTTAGTAACAGGATAATTTTCAATAGTAGATGGTATATAAATATCATCATGAGTAAAGAAATAATCACTATCAAAATTAATAGATACTAATTCTACTTCATTTGCTTCTTCATCAATTCTATAAATAAATTGATCATTATAATCTAAATCGTATCCAGCATATAAAGTTAATGATCTATCTACTAATACTTCTTTATTGATAACATAACTTGCTCTATTGTTTAATGTTGATTCATAAAACCAACCTGAAAATAAATATGTTTTATCATCTTCTTCACTATTTTTAGTAGGATTAAAAGAAGATAAATCTACTTTACCAGCATATACATTAACTGTTGTAGATGTTAAATTATTATATGTTCCACCATTAAAATCTAATGTTACAACATATTGTTCTACATTAAAATCATATGTAACTGTATTTTCTAAATAAGTAAATGATAATGTGTGTTTACCTTTAGTTTCGGTATCATTACCTTTTATTTCTACTCCATTATCTAATACACTTATAGTTTCTTTTCTTCCACTAAAATATGTGATATTTAATTTAGTAGATGATAAATCTAAACTATCACCTACTCCATATGTATTTTTAAGTAAACCACTATCTAATGTAAGTGAAGATACATTATTATCATTATTAGAATTACAACCTACTAATGTTAAAACAATTGATGAACTAAATAATAAAAATAAAGTGTTTTTAAAATGTTTTTTCATACTTATTTCCTTCTTTCTTCATCTAATATAGCTTTAAAT
>CAVDQJ010000165.1:0-2036 GCA_963611005.1 bacterium
ATAAGGTGTAATCCATTTTTTATATTATTATCTTTTTTGATGATTTCAACAAAATTAAATCCTATTAGCTCAATTTCTCTCAAAAGTGTGATAAGCAAATGATAAAACTCTTTCAGCGTACAATTATGCCAAAAATATGCTTTATCGTTTAGTAAACAGCTAAAAACAAACAAAAATCGAATCCTACGGACAATAGTTCTATTATATCAATATAAATCTTTATCACTTCCAATAAAAATATCTTAAAATATTTGGAATATTGAAAATATATCCATATCTTTGCATCAAAGAAATAAAATTTAAATAAAAAGAAAAAAAATGGATTGGAAAATCAACATATCTCAATTTAAAGAAAATATTAATAATCTTTCAAGTGTTGAAAAAGCAGTATGTTCATATTGTTTGCAGAAGATTATGGTTTGAACACTATTCCTTACACTTATGAAACTTTCCAAAATCTATGTTTACATTTGAAAGATACAAATGAATTAGATTGCATATATCATTATGCTGTAGCATTCAATAACAATTATAATAATGCAAATCTCAAAAAAGATGTTATATAACAGCATAAACACTTCAGGTGGACAATTATACCAGAAAGATATATATAGCGTTTAGAATACACTTCAAAACCGCTAAAAATCGAATCCTACAGATATAGTTAATATCCTGCATAATAATATTACATAAAAAACAAAGAAGAATAACTATGGAAATTGAATATTGGATACTGGATGAAAATAATTCTCCAATCTTAAAAACAATATATCTAGATATAGCAATTGAACTATTATCAAAATATGCTTATAAAGAAAATTGGATATTATGTTCAGCAACACCATATAATGACGAAAATAATAATAACATTATCAAATATGATGTTGAAACAATAGGATATTTCTCAATTGACAACTATGATAATAATCTTAAACCAAATTATTATGATGGGATAAATAATCTAATATTACTTTGTAAACGACATAAAGCAGATATTGATTATATTGAGGAACAAAAAATAATAACTTTATTTTCATTAGATGATAATGATGAAGAATAAATAAAAATATGATATATTATGGTATATATAAGAGAACTTATCAATGATTGGTTAATATCAATCAAAGAAACTATAAGAGAAGCATTGTTTGATATAATGATAAAATCCCAAGAGAATATGTATAAACAACAAGGTAAATGGGAAAAACAAAAAGCAAAACAAGATGCTATTATGAAAGAATTAAAAGAAAAATATAATATCCAATTAAATGATTAATATGATATCATAAAGTATTTTTAATACACCCAAAATGTTCAAAAACGGAACAAAATTTAAAAAAATCTTAAAAATACACATATGAAAATTTAATTTTAATGTTCAAAAAAGGAACAAACAATGGAAAATAATGAAATTCTAAAAGGAAAATATATGGCTATCACTTCTATGCTACATGCTATAAGTGAATTCGCTGAAGATAGAATTGCAAATTCATTTGGATTATTCGCAATGAAACCAAAAGAATTAACACAACAGGATATTATAGATATAAAAACAATATTCGATGATTGCTATAACAAAATCGTATATAAAAATGAATCAAACCCTCAAATATATTTAGATATGCTAACAAAGAAAAGCAAGGAAATTAATCCAAACTTTAACCTTAATGACGGAAATGCATAATATTAATAATAAATCATGAAAGTAAAAGTTAATTTCAAATATAGCATAGGAGATAAAGTAATTCTTAACTCTTGCCCACAATCAACAGTTAATAGATATATTAAACATGATCCAAATATTGATTATAATACTGTAAACAATAATATCAAACTTAATAAAACTTATTCTATTATTGGATATGGATGGATAATTGAAGAAGAAATAACTCCTATAATATTCTATTATCTTGATGTTAATATACCTAATGAACAATACTTCGTCTCTGGATGGGATAAAATTTATGAAAATGAATTAACCATTGATAACTCAATAAAAGATAATAAAGCTAACCAAAAGGAAGAAACTTATATCC